>JAURDG010000086.1 GCA_030828025.1 Flavobacteriaceae bacterium
AAGAAAGAAGACTCGTAGTAGTACTCGGAGTTATATCTTCCGTTAGCACTTACTGTAATTTCATCGGCTAGCTGATAGTTTAGACCAGCCTTAAGACGGTGCTCAGGCGTGTTCCAAGACATATTCACTTCTACTACAGGATCTGCCGTATAGTCTAAGCTGTTGTACTCATAGATAAGGTTTGCTGTAAGTGCAGGAGTTAAGGACTTAATCGCCTCAAAGCTAACACCATAAGCATTAAAGTCATTATCTATATTGGAATCCACTTGGAACTCAAAGAAATTACCTCCAGCCATAGCAGCCTCAACAGTGGAATAGGTTGCATTTAACAAAGGAGTATAAACATAAACACCCGCAATTTTGTCTTTGTAAGCGTTGTAGTATCCACTAATGTCAAAGGTAAATCCAGGAGAGTTGTAACGATAACCAACCTCAACGGTAGAAACTGTTTCTGCCTTAGCAAAGTTTAGGTTAGCAGCAGAATTATCCGCCTGATGAACAGAATTTTCCATTACATAGTTACCTGTGAATGTTCCTGGCTGACCATTGACAAGTTGAACTGTCCGATTAAAACGACCAATGCTTCCTTTTTCGTTACCTAGAATAAAGAACGAACGTTGGTTTAGCCCAATGAATTTATCTTGATTCGTTGGGTTTCTAAATCCAGTTTGTGCTGTGATCCTCAAGTTTTGATTTTCAGAAAGGTTAAACAATAAACCTAATCTCGGTGTAAAGTTTCCATTTTCCAAAACCGTTTGCTTGTCATAGCGAGCAGATGCGATAAGCGTTAGCTTATCGTCCATTAGGTTTCGTTTAAGCTGTGCATAAGCACCATATTCTGCATATTCGATAGGTGCATCATAGTCCGTGTAAAGTGTACCTCCAGTAGAGAGTTCATAATTTCTGTACGTAGCACCAACGATTAAATTTCCAATACCCAATTTGTCTCCAAAATCATAATCTACCTCGTAGTTAAAGATTTTAGAAAGGTCTTGCACAATCGAGCCTTTGCCAATCTCGATAGCATTACTTCTAGAAGAAGCAAGTGCTTGATTAAAGGCATCCGTTCCTGGAACAAGCATATTGGCGTTAGCAGCAGCACGAGCAGCCATATGGAAAGGAGTTGTGTCGCCAAAAAGATCATTAATGCTTAAGGCAGCTAGATCGCTAGCAGGCCTAGCCCCAGCAAGAACTTGTCCATATGTACCAGTAATATGCCCTTGAATTTGACTCATCACGCCCAACAATGCTTGAGCAGGAGGAATTCCTTGTGATAAAGCTATGCCGCCAAGGTATGTTTGGAGGTAGATTCCACCCCATCCGTTAAGTAAACCGCCTGGCTGAGCATTTGCCAAGTTAACGGCATCATAACCAGTAATGGAGGTGTTGCCCGCATCTTCGTGGGTATAGAAAAACTTTGCCTTAAAGCCACCTCGCTTCAACTCCAGTTTATGTTGTTGTACAAATACATTGTCCATATTGTAAACAGTAGCACCAGTGTATAGCGGTGCTTTACCAGTACCAATTAACGATTGGACGCTCAATTCGGTGTTGCTATCAGGTCTGTAGTGAATGGCAAAGTTACCCTTAGTGTTATATGTATCATTGCCCATCAAATCAACCAGTTTGTACCCCGTAGTACGGGTTGTATCAAAATAGTTAGGCGCCAAAGCAGAAAGCTGTAATAGGCCTGGTGCTAAAGCTGGGGGTGTTAGTGGGCTACCTGCAATTGCAGCAAACCATTGAGGTGATGTTAAGGCTTGCTCACCTTCCACATTCACGGCATTGTAATCAGGATTGTTTGGGTTATATCCTTCAATAATATTTCTGTTCTCGGTGTGTCTGTAGTCAGCAGCCAACCAGTCAGAACCCCATTTGTGAGAGAAGGTAGCTTTTACAGCAACTTTGTCTGAAAGTTTACCACCCATACGAATGGCAAAATCTTCAAACATATTAATTCCCGCAGCATCTTGATCCGTTTGACCCCTACGGTAAGAAACATCAATTCCTTCATGATCAAATGGATTTTTGCTATTGATAAATACAATTCCTTTATATGCATCGGCACCATAAAGTGCAGAAGCAGCACCTGGAAGAACTTCAACACTTTGAACGTCAATGTCGTGTAAACCAATCAGGTTACCCACACCAAATCCAAAAACGGGTGCTTGGTTGTTCATTCCATCGACAAGCGTTACAAGCCCTTCGTTGTAAATATCTGTAAATCCACGAAGACTAATTTGGCTAAAAACAAGCCCTGCCTCTAGAACATTGACAGATTTAAGGTTTGCCAACCCATTAAAATAATCTGCAGAAGGAGTCGCTTGAATATCGCTAACGCTAAACTTCTCAACCGTAACTGGCGACTCAAAAAGACGCTGCGCAATACGTGAAGCAGAAATAACAATTTCGTCTAACTGTGTTGAGCTTTCACTAAGTGTAATCGATAGCGATTGAGCTGCACTAGTTACTGATACAGATTTAGTCTCAAGTCCTACACTTGATATTGTCAAGGTAAAAGGAGGAGTTTGTGAAGTACTCAAACTGAATTTACCATCAAAATCGGTAACTGTACCTGTGGTATTGTCCAAAACAACATTAGCCCCCGGAACGGGTTGACCATTGCTATCCGATACAGTACCAGATACTTGTGTTTGCGCTATTGCAACAGTAGATAGGCACAATAGCATAACTTTAATAAAAAATTTCATAGTTGTGATCGTTTTATTTTTTGTCATTATAAGATGTAAAGATATTGTTTTTTTAATTATAGATTATTAAACGCAAATTTTTACTGCATATTTAAATTAAAACACAAAAAATATCAATCCAATTTTTGTGAAAATAATATCCTGCTTTTCGCCAAAATGGGTAAATGTAGCCCATGGTTGTAAGTCATGGGTTATACTAATATTCCATGTATTGAAGCCTAGATACAGATTCCAACGCATCAGCGAACCTGTATGTGGTAATGTTACTTTATTCACACTGCCATCTAAGCCCTCGAATATCGCATTAAAATCAAGTGGTAGTTGCAAGCTTATGCCTGTATGGACACGCCAAAACGCATGATTTTGCGCTGAAGCATTGCGCCAGCGCAACTCAAGTGGAATGGAAATAGATTGCATTTGAAGCGAATTTCGGGTATAACGCTCTTCCAATAAAGTGGTACTGATGTCACCCGAAACAAGCTGAAAGCGGCTATTGGTAAATACCTGCGCCATGTCCCAGCCTAGGCCCAAACCTATGGCTAATCTTCGTGATTTACTTATGGGCATATCACGCACAAAGCCAGCAGAAAGTGCATACGAAAGTTTGTTTTGAATCAACCCTTGGGGTGGTGATGCAAAATAAGGATACGCAATCCCAAAATACAGCTGATCCTCACGGAATTTTGCATCTTGAGCAACCACTAAAGTGGACAGTATGCACATCAGTAAAACGAGAGCGGTTCTCATCTGCTAAATATACACCAAAAAAGCACCCATTTTCAACATCGATATCCACATAGAATAGCGTGTAAAAAACAGATGCTTTAGTTCTTTTTTGACAGAATGATTATTTTAAATTCTGTGTGTAATCTCCGCTACGCGTGGAATAATTAATCTTTAGGGCGTTGACTTTCCGTAACTCTTGCTTGATGTCGCTAATAAGTCCCATATTGGTTTCTCCATCAACCTTCAGGGCAGTTGTCAGTACATTTTGCAACTCCTGACGCTTGGAGGCACGCTCGGCAAGCACAAAAGCACCCACATCCTGAACTGTAGCAAACTTATCGTTTAACTGAATTTTAGGTTGTGTGCCAAATTTATCCTGATAACGTTGACTTGGTTTGCCCGCATAGATATACATCACACGATCTTTCTTATCGAGTTTTTGAACTTGATCTGCAGCAGGGAGCGTATTGGCAACCATAAGGGTGCTATCACGCATTACTGTAGCTACCATAAAAAAGAACAACAACATAAATACAATATCGGGCAATGAAGCTGTTGATATAGCTGGTAAATCGCCGCCTTTTTTCTTTTTAAACTTAGACATACTAATTCGTTTTTGAGGGTTCGGCTTCGGATAATTTTTGTGGAAATAACGCCTTTACAGCATCCAACTTAGGTTTCAAGGCTTCCTTTTCGTTAGAGGAGGTTCTTGGGTCAGAGTACTTGCGGTCTGCAGCTACAAAACTCAATCCTGCATTGGGGTATAGACGCGCAAACTCACGGTCACGCAATACATTATAGGCAGCCACCAACTCATTTTGCACGGCGATATAGACCTTATAGTCTGTTTCGCGGTCATTTTTAAGAGAAATAACTGCTTTGTCTGGATTGTCAGAAGAATCTGGATTACCCTCACCTTGACAGAAGCTACAAGCGTCATCGCCTTTTCCACCACCATTATCCAAAAAAGCAACGGCTGCTTCGCGAAGCTCACTAATCTCCATTGGTTTTTCTTCAACAAGCAGGTCGTTGTTTTTGTTAACCACTACCGTAAAGATGTTTCGTTCTTTAATAATTGGAGGGTCAACAACGTCTTCCATAGGAGGCAACTTTCTATTTAGTCCAGAATCGGTTTCAATAGTCGTGGTTACCAAGAAGAATATCAGGAGCAGGAAAGCGATATCGGCCATGGACCCTGCATTTACTTCGGGTGCAGATCTTTTTGCCATAGCTACTTATTTTAAAAATCGCTTAACTCCAGAAAATAGCATCGCTCCTACGGCAACAATGGCCAAAATATAGAAGGTGCGTAAGCCCGTTCCGACCAATCTCGAGCCCGTTGCAGACAATACTTCACCGTCTTTCATGGGTGTTTCTACACCCTCTGAAAACAAGAAAGATATAAGGACTACAAACAAAAAAGCAGCAATCGAAATAAGGGCTTTCTTTAGTTTTGCTCCATCGGATGCAAGGCTAATCAGCGATGATGCAACCGTTATCAATACCGTGACGACCAATATAAAAATAGCAAGGTAAATCATCGGCGAAACTTTTGAAAAGTTCCCCGCTAAACTATTCATTTCGATAACGTCATCACCAGCTCTAAGGATAAGCACTTGAAAAATCAAGCCCAAAACACCAAGTGCCAATGCAACGTATGTGGTTATTTTTTGAATACTCATAATCGTTGATTTAGGTATTATTTTTGATTCGCAACAAGAAGGTCAATCAAGGTGATAGACGCATCTTCCATGTCGTTTACAATACTGTCAATTTTTGCAATGATGTAGTTGTAAAAAATTTGCAAAATAATCGCAACAATAAGACCGAATACAGTTGTTAAAAGGGCTACCTTGATACCACCTGCAACAAGTGAAGGCTGCATATCACCAGCCGCTTCAATCTTGTCAAACGCCTGAATCATACCAATTACAGTACCCATAAATCCAAGCATGGGCGCAAGTGCAATAAATAAAGATATCCAAGACACGTTTTTCTCAAGTTGTCCCATTTGAACGCCACCATAAGCAACAACTGCTTTTTCGGCACTTTCGACTCCTTCACCAGAACGATCAAGTCCTTGATAGAAAATAGACGCAACAGGGCCTTTGGTGTTTCGGCAAACTTCTTTGGCTGCTTGGACACCTCCAGAAGAAAGGGCATCTTCGACAGCGGCAGTGAGTTTTGCTGTGTTTGTTGTCGCCAGATTTAAATAGATAATGCGCTCAATGGCGATAGCTAAACCAAGGATCAAACACAATAGAACAATCCCCATAAATCCGGGACCACCTTCTATAAATCTTTTCTTAAGTTCTTGAGTAAAGCCAGCTTCTTTAGCTTCGGCAGGTTGATCTTGTACGGCTTCAATAGCTGTTTCAGTTTCTTGCACAACAACGGAGTCTGCATCCTGAACAGCAGCGGAGTCTGTTTCTTGTGCAATAGCTGTTAAACCAGTTGCCACAAGGCAAAGCGCTAAGATAGTAAGGGAAAAAAAACGTTTCATTGATAAATTAATTAAGTTTATGACGTATTTTATTTTGTGATGCTAAATATATAAAAATATATATACAAAAGTATCGCAGAGAGGAAGGGATTCGAACCCTCGATACGTTTTTGACGTATACACACTTTCCAGGCGTGCGCCTTCGACCACTCGGCCACCTCTCTAATTGGGGGGTAAATATCGAAAAAATAAATAGCCCAAAAAATTTATATGAACTTAAATTCTAAATAGTTTTTTGGCGTTTTCAGTCGT
>JAURDG010000201.1 GCA_030828025.1 Flavobacteriaceae bacterium
TATTTTCTGGAAGTGATGTACTTAAAACATCGATTTGATTAAAATTTATATCGGTATTGTTGCGTTGGCTATTCTGTTGAGCAACCGAAAGAGCATGCGCATCCAATTCCCAAGCGCTTAGCTGCCAATTTGGACGTGCTTTTTTTAGTGCTATGGCAATGCAGCCGCTTCCTGTGCCGATATCCAAAACACGAAGTGGTTTATCAGCGGGATTATTTTCTAAGATATAATGAACCAATTGTTCGGTTTCTGGACGAGGAATCAACACATGTTTGTTGACTTGGATAGTGGCTTGAGCAAACAAAACCTGTCCTATTATATATTGTATTGGTATATGTTGCCTGAGTTTATCTAGCGCACTGATAAGTTTAGCAGCATTTTCGTTATTGATGTGCTTGTGCAAATCAAGGACGACGATTGCTGGCTGCAACCCAAAATAATGCTCACATAAGTCAGCAAAATGTTGGCGAATTTCTTCTTGGGTATAATGCTCGGCCAACACGTCCTCAAAACGCAATCGGATAGTTTCAAGCGTCATATTAATGATTTAGTCATCCAAACGGGACAAGAATAATGTCCTGTATTGCCCATAGGCGCATTGATGTATGAAAAACCAGCAGCAGCGTAAAGTTTTTGTGCGGCGTGCATATTGGGCATGGTTTCTAGATAGCACAATCGATAACCAAAACCTGTTGCGAGCTGAAGCAACTGGGATATCATTCGCTTGCCCATGCCTACACCTCGAGCTTCGGGAGCGAAATACATCTTTTGCAATTCGCAAACGCCAGTTGGACCATCGTGTAAAGGGGCAATTCCCGCACCACCAAGAAGAACATCTTGCTTGAGCACGACCAAATAGCTATGCCACTCTTTTGAATAAGCCCCATACATATCGTCTAATTCGGGGTCTTGATAAGCTGTACCTACTTTGGGGACACCAAACTCAATCAACACTTTTCGCAAGATTGTGGCAAGCGCAGCATTGTCTTTGCGCTCAACGGGACGAATTTGGTAGTCGCTTTGCATGGGGATATTTGATATTTTTGCTAAAATACACAACCAATGCATAGCAAGCACATAACTTTTATGGATCGCTGTTTGTTCCTTGCCCAAAAAGGTATAGGTACAACGTATCCTAATCCGTTGGTTGGCGCTGTTGTGGTTGTTGAAAACAAAATAATTGCTGAGGGGTGGCATCAAAAGGCTGGTACTGCCCATGCCGAAGTACATGCCCTAAAACAAATTAATGATGCAACCGCAAAAAAGGCAACACTTTACGTAAACCTTGAACCTTGTGCACATCACGGCAAAACACCTCCGTGTAGTGCGTTGGTCATTGCACGAGGCATCAAAAAAGTGGTTGTTGGTGCAGTTGATCCAAACCCAAAAGTTGCCGGCAAAGGAATTGCAGCCCTGCGTCAAGCCGGCATTGAGGTAGTTGTTGGTGTTCAGGAAGACGCTTGTTTGGAACTCAATAAACGCTTTTATTGGTTTCATCAACACAAAAGACCCTACATTATTTTAAAATGGGCGGAGTCAAAAGATGGATTTATTGCTCCAGAAGGGCAAGAAAAGGGAAGCGTTTTTTGGATTAGCGATTCACATAGCCAACAACTTGCGCATAGGTGGCGTGCGGAAGAGCATGCTATTTTGGTTGGTAGAAAAACAGCAGAACAAGACAATCCCATGCTCACAACACGCCTTTGGGAAGGAACAAACCCCATTCGTATTTTGATCGACCCTGAAAACAAAATTCCTAACGAAGCGAAGTGTAAAAATGATGCGGCACCAACACTAGTCTTTAATTGTTTGGTACAGAAAACGGAAAAAAATGTCAGCTGGGTAAAAGTACGTAAAAACACCTTGCTGAAAGACATCATGCTGCGCACATACGAATTGGGGATACAATCCATACTGGTTGAGGGTGGCACACAAACAATAGAGGCGTTTATGCAGCAACAATTATGGAATGAATGTAGGGTAATTGTCGGGCAAAAAAAATTAGGCAAAGGCATAAAAGCACCTGTCAAACCTGATGGAGAAAAAACAGAAAAAATGATTGTAGGAGATTCCTTACAGTTAATTCGACAAAAAAATATGTTTTAAATCTTCTGGGCAGTGAATCGCCCTTCGTGATTGAGCAGAAACAAAAACCAAACGCGTGAACGCCGTAGTCAAAACTTGTTTGTGCTCATCCATAAGTACATATGAAAAATCGACAAAAGAACGCTCAGCTTTGTCTAATTTAAGCTGGACAAAAAAAGTGTCATCAAAACGCAATGGTCGCTTATAATCAATAGAAATTTGAACAACGGGCAATAAAATACCGGATTCTTCTAAGGCAGCGTAACTAACGCCCTGTTTTTGTAGCCAATCAATTCGTGCTTGTTCCAAAACATAAAGATATTGCGCATGATGCATCACACCCATTTGATCAACTTGATGATAATGGACTTTAAATCCTGTTGTAGTCATTTTCTTACTTTATGTAGGGATGTTTTTTCAAAATTAACACATCATCAAGTCGTATAATATGCGTAAAACTTTCTAAAAATTCAATAGCAAAAAAACTTTTTTTTAAAAAATTTTCAACCCATATTTGTCGAGCACAATCAAAGATAAATTTTTTTCCCCAAGTCATTATCTAGGTGCCACCAAAACAAACAAATACAAAAAAAAAAAATAGAGCAAACAGCCCAAAACGTATAAGAAAAAAAAAAGAAAATTGATAAGGA
>JAURDG010000082.1 GCA_030828025.1 Flavobacteriaceae bacterium
TCAAGAAAATGGAATACCAACCTACCAAATGAACTACAAAGGAATGCCCGTTGTGCTGGAAAGTAGGATGGGTTTTGAACTGCAAAACGACACCGATTTGCTACAAGGCTTTAGCCTTTTGAACACCTCCTACAGTGCCAAAGATGAAGTATGGGAACCCGTTTGGGGCGAAGAAAGCAGCATCCGAAATCACTACAATGAAATGCTTGTGTCATTACAGCAACAAAAGACAAATAGGCACATGAATATCCGCTTTCGTGTTTTCGATGAAGGTGTTGGTTTTCGGTATGAGTTTCCACAACAAGCTGATTTGGGGCACTTTATCGTGAAGCAAGAGCGTACGGCTTTTGCCATGACAGGAGACCACATCACTCATTGGATACCTGGCGATTACGACACCCAAGAGTACGATTACACCACTTCTAAACTATCGGAAATTGAAGCCCTTTTTGACATTGCGCTCACAGGCAATGCCTCACAGGAGCAGTTTTCGAAAACAGGTGTGCAGACAGCCTTAATGCTAAAAACCGACAGCGGTTTGTATATCAATCTGCATGAAGCGGCTTTGCTGGATTACCCAGCGATGCACCTAAACCTAATCCCCAGTACCTACACTTTTGAGTCATGGCTTACACCAGATGCGTTAGGAAATATGGCGTACATGATCACCCCACACAACACGCCTTGGCGAACCATTATGGTTAGTGATGACGCACGCGACATTCTTGCCTCGCGCATGACCTATAACCTCAACGAGCCTTGCACCATTGAAGATACCTCATGGATAAAGCCCATGAAGTATATGGGCGTTTGGTGGGAAATGATTACAGGCAAAAGCTCGTGGAGTTACACCAATGACTTGCCCGCGATTAAACTGGGTCAAGTAGATTACTGCAAAACAACGCCCAATGCTACGCATGCGGCAAACAACAAAAATGTAAAACGGTATATTGATTTTGCTGCCGCTCATGGCTTTGATGGTGTATTGGTTGAGGGTTGGAATGAAGGTTGGGAAGATTGGTTTGGCCATTCAAAAGATTATGTGTTTGACTTTGTTACGCCTTATCCTGATTTTGATGTACACATGCTCAATGCTTACGCTAAAGAAAAAGGTATTGAGCTTATCATGCATCACGAAACTTCGTCTTCTGTTCGCAACTATGAGCGGCATATGGATAAAGCCTATCAGTTTATGAAAGACAACGGCTACAATGCCGTAAAAAGTGGCTATGTAGGCGACATCATCCCAAGAGGCGAACATCATTACAGCCAGTTTGTGGTGAATCATTATCAGTATGCAATAGAAAAAGCAGCCGATTATCGCATTATGGTTAATGCGCACGAGGCAGTTAGACCAACGGGAATGGCGCGCACCTATCCTAACTTGATTGCAAACGAATCTGCTCGTGGCACTGAATTTCAAGCTTTTGGCGGGTCAAAGCCCAACCACACCACGATTTTGCCCTTTACCAGACTTATCGGCGGTCCGATGGACTACACACCCGGAATTTTTGAAATGGACATCAGTAAACTAAATCCCAATAATAATTCGCATGTGAATACCACCTTGGCAAATCAGTTGGGCTTGTATGTGGTGATGTATTCACCGCTACAAATGGCAGCGGACTTACCCGAGCATTATGCGCAGTTTATGGATGCCTTTCAGTTTATCAAGGATGTGGCGATTGATTGGGATAGGTCTGTTTATTTGGAGGCAGAGCCTGGCGAATACATTACCATTGCTCGAAAAGAAAAAGATAGTCCAAATTGGTTTGTGGGAAACAGCAACGGCTACAACAAACGAAAAGCAATCGTTGACTGTTCTTTTTTAGAAAAAAACAAAAAATACAAAGCCACTATTTACCGCGATGCTAAAAATGCAGATTACACAATAAACCCGCAGGCGTATGTCATTGAAACAAAAACGATTACCGCCAAATCGATACTAAAAATTACCACAGTGCCCGCAGGCGGCTTTGGCATAAGTATCACACCAATAGACCCATAATAAAAGCCTCCAACTGGAGGCTTTTATTTTAATATTCTAGCTTATTTTAACTCGTTTTTCTTGAGATAAGTGCTATCAAAAATCCGCCAACTACATACATGGCAATCCAATAGATACCATCAAGAATATAAAATTCTGCTTTAGCAATTTCCGACGTAGAGTAACGAATAAACCTCATAGATACTGCTCCAAAAAGTGCCATCCAAAAGCCGAAAACAAATCCGTTTTTGTTGCTGTAATCGCCTCCAGACCAGCGCTGAAACAAACGAACAAACGCATAGGAGAGAATAAGCACACCAACAGCCAGCCAGCCTAAATACATAGGGTTTCGCTCAACGTCTATCAGCACGTAAGGTTCAAAACACACCGCTGTTGCTTCATAAAACCCCCAAGGGACCATATAGAAAAACAGAAATGCGACTAAAGTTGACCAGAAAATTGATTTTGTAAACATGTTCATTTGGGTTAATGGTTAAGATATCTAATATACTAAAAAATATGAAGCATTGCTTTTGCTGTGAAGTTCGGTGCGATACTGTGTATATTTGCACTCTATGGAACAGCGTTTTGCAGCACAAAGCATCCAGCAGACCACAGATGTTTTTCACACCCGTTGGCAAGCACCAAGCAATATTGCACTCATCAAGTATTGGGGAAAAAAAGCACCGCAAATACCGCTGAACGCATCATTGAGTTTTACTTTATCAAATGCGATTACCCAAACGGAAGTGCGTTTTTTACCGCTCAAAACGCCAACAAAAACTGTTACTTTTTCTATTCGTTTTGAAGGCGAAGAAAAACCAGAATTCCGACCTAAACTCGAAGGTTTTTTTACCCAAATACTTCCCTATCAGCCTTTTTTGATACATTATCAAATTGATATAACATCACAAAACACCTTTCCGCACAGCAGCGGGATTGCCTCCTCTGCATCGTCTATGGCGGCATTGGCGGCTTGCTTGGTCGATTTTGAAGCACAGTTGTCTTCGATTTCCGCCGAAGATCGTTTGTCAAAGATTTCTTTTTTGGCACGCTTGGGTTCTGGTAGTGCGAGCAGAAGTGTTCAAGGTCCGATGATGGCATGGGGCAAGCATAATGCTTTGGCAACTTCAGCCGATGAATGGGCAATTCCTGTAACGGATATTCATCCGCTATTCACCGACTTTTGTGACACGATTTTATTGATTGACAAAGGGCAAAAGCAAGTCAGCAGTACTTTGGGGCATAAGTTGATGCACAAGCATTCGTATGCTGCTCAACGCTTCGAGCAAGCCAACGCCCACTTGACCGAAGTGCTGCCCATACTGCGTTCGGGCGATTTGGATGGGTTTATTCCAATTGTGGAAAAAGAAGCCCTTCATCTTCATGCCATGATGATGACTTCGGATCCGTATTTTATCTTAATGAAACCCAACACCTTACAGGTAATCGAGTGTATTTGGGCATACCGAAAAAGCACGGGTGTTCCCGTGTGTTTTACACTTGATGCAGGTGCTAACGTGCATGTGTTGTATCCCAAGGCGGTTGCCAAAGAGGTGGGGGTGTTTATCAATAGTGAATTATTGCCTTTTTGCGAAAATAGGCAATGTGTTCACGATTATGTTGGTACTGGAATAAAAAAATACTAAGTTTGTTTTCGTGAAGGGACCATTGTTTTACGCAAAAATTCTGTTGTTTGGCGAATACGGCATTATCAAAAATGCCAAAGGTCTTTCTATTCCCTACAATTATTACAAAGGTGCTTTAAGGCTGGATAATATCCATGAAGAGGCTGCTATTCAATCCAATAAAAAGCTACTCGAATTTGCCAAGCACCTTATTCATATAGATCTTGACTTGGTTCAATTTGACCTCAAACGCCTTCATGCAGACCTCAACAAAGGCATGTATTTTGACAGCTCAATACCTCAAGGGTATGGTGTAGGAAGTAGCGGTGCTTTGGTGGCTGCGATTTATGATCGCTATGCGTTGGATAAGGTTACGGTGCTGGAAAACTTAACCCGTACCAAGCTGACCAAACTGAAAAGTATTTTTTCAGAAATGGAATCCTTTTTCCATGGCAAATCTTCAGGATTAGACCCGTTAAATAGTTTTTTGAGTTTACCGATTCTTATTCATTCCAAATCAAATATAGAGCCGACAGGCATTCCATCGCAGACACCCGACAGCAAGGCTGCTGTTTTTTTGTTGGATAGTGGCATGACGAGCGAGACTGCACCAATGGTATCCATTTTTATGGATAATTTGGAAGTACCCGCTTTTCGGAATATGCTAAAACACGAGTTTATTTCCATTTCGGATAGTTGCATAGAGCACTTTTTAAGCGGAGATATTCATGCCCTTTTTTCGGATGTTAAGAAGTTGTCGTCTATAGTGCTTCACAACTTTAAACCGATGATTCCTACGCATTTCCATAATTTGTGGAAAAAAGGCCTCGACACCAACGCTTATTACCTCAAGCTATGCGGTTCTGGCGGTGGGGGTTATATTCTTGGCTTTACCCAAGATTTGCCTAAGGCAAAAGCCCTTTTGGGCGACCATCAAATCGAAGTGGTTTACCAATTCTAAGATGAAATCTTCTGTCCCAAAACAACAATTGTTTTTAAAGGCAATTGGTCTGTTTTCGTTGGTACGTGGTGTCAATATCTCGGTATTGATGATTGCCCAACTCTTGACTGCGTTGTTTATATTTTCATCTACGCCGCTTATTCCTACACTGCTAGATCTAAATATTTGGCTTATTATTTTGGCAACTGGGCTTAGTGTTTCGGGCGGTTATATTGTCAATGCGTTTTTTGATGAAGAAAAAGATATCATCAATCGTCCAGAGAAGACCCTACTGGAGCGACATATTACCGCCAAGACCAAACTAGGCGTTTATTTTGCCTGTTCTGTATTGTCTTTGCTTGTTGCGAGTTATGTGTCTTTTCGTGCAGTTTTGTTTTTTACGGGTTATATGTTGAGTATGTTTTTATACTCAACTTATTTAAAGCGTACCTTGTGGTTTGGCACGCTTGTAAGCACCCTGCTGACGGTGCTTCCTTTTTTTGCCATCACGGTGTATTATAAAAACTTTTCCCTCGAGATTTTTGTACATGCTGCCTATTTGTACACTTTGGTTAGCGTTCGCGAGTTTACCAAGTCATTGCACAACCTAAAGGGAGATTTAGCACAAAACTACAGAACTTTTCCTGTGGTTTGGGGCGAGCGAAAAACAAAGCAACTCATCTCGGCACTTATGGGTTGTGCATTTTTGGTCGTGCTTATTTTGGGGCGCTTTTTTGAGTTGCACGCCATGCGCTTCTATTTTGCGCTAAGTATTGTTTTTCTACTTGTTTTTGTGGTGCTTTTATGGCGATTTAGCAGCAAAAGACAGTTTGGTTTATTGGTACAGTTTATTCGGTTGATTATTTTATTAGGTGTAATTAGCTTGCCATTATTGCGAATAACCATTTAGGCTTCTTACTTTTGCCGTATGAAAAAAGGGCAATCCCAACAGAATTCAGGTGTTCGGTTGAACAAGTTTATTGCGCATGCGGGTATATGTTCTCGAAGAGAAGCGGACATGCATATTCGGCTAGGTTCTGTAAAAGTGAATAATAAAACCATGACGGAGTTGGGTTACAAAGTTCAACCTACCGATGTGGTACACTTTGATGGGCAAAAACTTCAAGCGGAAAAACCCACCTATATTTTGTTGAATAAGCCCAAGGGCTTTATTACAACTACACGAGACGAAAAGGGACGTAAGACGGTCATGGATTTGGTCGCTAATGCCACAAAAGCGCGCATTGTTCCCGTAGGTAGATTGGATCGCCCTACAACGGGTTTGTTGCTTTTTACAAACGACGGCGATTTGGCCAAAAAACTGACACACCCAAAGTCTGGTGTTAAAAAGCTATACCATGTGGTATTGGATAAGGCCGTTAGCGGGCAGCACATCAACGAAATTAAAAAAGGCATTAAATTGGATGATGGCATAATGCAAGCTGATGAGGTCAGCCATGTTCAGGGCGCTTCCAAGCAAGAGGTCGGTATTTTGATACATTCTGGTCGAAACCGTATTGTGCGTCGAATTTTTGAGCACTTTGGCTACGAAGTCATTTCTTTGGACAGGGTCATGTTTGCTGGCTTAACAAAAAAGGATCTGCCACGTGGGCACTGGCGTCATTTATCGCAAGCAGAGCTGCAGCAACTCAAGATGCTTTAAGCCTTAATCCGGCTTTTGATAGAGGTAAACGAAACAAAGCCAAAGCCAATAAATAACAGTAGGTGAAAGGGGAATAAGCCAAAATCACCGGATGCACCAACA
>JAURDG010000071.1 GCA_030828025.1 Flavobacteriaceae bacterium
TATTTTTAATTCCTTTTTCTATAGATTTTTTCAAACTATTATATTCTTTTAGTGAAGAGTTTTGTGTTCCATCATAGAGTATTTCCATAATATTTTTTTTATTTACATTATTACTAGAATTTTGCCGCATCTTCTTTCATGTCATCAGGAATATCGACAACGTCAAATGTGGCACCCATGTTTTCTTCATGCCAAATAATGGCACGGTTTTTTACTAAATCCACACAACCTCTAAAGTTTTCTTCGTCACCAATAGGCAACACAATAGGTACGGCATTGGACTTTAACATTTCACGAACTTGCGTACAAACGTTTAAGAAATTTGCACCTTGTCGGTCCATTTTATTTACAAAGCCCATGCGTGGCACTTTGTAGTTGTCTGCCAAACGCCAGTTGGTTTCTGACTGTGGCTCTACACCATCAACGGCAGAAAAAAGAAAAACAAGACCATCCAATACACGAAGTGAACGGTTTACCTCAACGGTAAAGTCAACGTGTCCGGGAGTATCAATAATATTAAAGTGATAAGGTTTAGCACCTTCTACAGGATTTCCCTGATCAGTTGGGAATGTCCACTCACAGGTAGTAGCAGCAGAAGTAATCGTGATACCACGCTCTTGCTCTTGCTCCATCCAGTCCATGGTAGCAGCACCGTCGTGCACTTCACCAATTTTATGGCTTACACCTGTGTAATATAGAATACGCTCAGTAGTTGTGGTTTTTCCAGCGTCAATGTGGGCTGCAATTCCAATGTTTCGCGTATATTTTAAATCTCTTGCCATGGTCGTGTTATGCTAAAAATATTTAGAATCTAAAATGTGAAAATGCTTTGTTAGCTTCTGCCATTTTATGCGTGTCCACACGTTTTTTCACGGCAGCACCTTCTTCTTTTTCGGCAGCTAAAATTTCGGCAGCAAGTTTTTGCGCCATAGATTTTTCGTTGCGCTTACGTGCATAACTGATTAACCATTTCATGGCCATGGAAATTTTGCGGTCAGGGCGAATTTGCATTGGGATTTGGAAGGTAGCCCCGCCCACACGACGGCTGCGCACCTCAACGTGTGGCATAACATTAGAAAGTGCATCTTTCCATACTTGTAATGCATCTTTTTCGTCGTCTTGTTTTTTTGAATCTACGATATCAATTGCATCGTAAAAGATTTGAAATGCAACTGATTTTTTCCCGTTCCACATCAGGTTGTTGACAAATCGAGTGACCAGTTGGTCATTAAATCTCGGGTCGGGAAGCAAAGGGCGCTTTTTGGCCTTTCTTTTTCTCATATTCTTGTTTTGAGTGGTTCAAGCAAACTTGAACGTCATGTTCCTATATCGCTACTTATTTTTTTGGTCGTTTCGCACCATACTTAGATCGACGCTGCAAACGGCCTTCTACGCCTGCGGTATCTAGAGCACCACGTACAATATGGTACCGAACACCAGGAAGGTCCTTAACACAACCTCCACGAACAAGCACGATAGAGTGCTCTTGAAGGTTGTGTCCTTCACCAGGGATGTAGGCATTCACCTCATTCCCATTGGTTAGACGAACACGAGCCACTTTGCGCATGGCAGAGTTTGGCTTTTTAGGTGTTGTGGTATATACACGTGTACAAACGCCACGACGCTGTGGACATGAATCCAAAGCTGCGGATTTGCTCTTTTTGGCGAGGTCCTGACGGCCTTTACGAACTAATTGCGATATGGTTGGCATACGTTATACTTGCTTTATTCCCTTATTTTAAGGGCTGCAAATGTAGTATAATTTTCTACGCTATCAAACACCCTTAAATATTTTTTTAATGAAGTAGTTTTTAGGAGATTGTTAAAACAACAACAAAACCGCACCCAAACAGATTTCAGTTAACCAAAATAAATGCTATGCTATTTGACTGTAGCTCCGTAATTTTGCCACAGCTAAATTGGCATAAAAATCAGCTCTTAGCCTAAATATGACACAAGAAAAACAGGACTTCCTAGCGCTTTTTGACACCTTAAGCCGACAAAAAAAACCTTTTGTTTTCTTTCGTCTTCCGCAAGCAAAAGAAGTGGTTCTCTACCAGCAAGACACTCATGTACACTTGCAAACAACTGATTTGTCCGAAGAAGGTTTTGTCTTTGCGCCTTTTCAACACACGGGTACATACACCTACATTCCCAACACGCACCAAAAAAAATTACCTATTCCCAAAATAATCAGCAAAACAAGAAACAACAAAAATATATGCGAGCAACAAAAAAGCAGCTACCTTAAACTGGTCGAAACCGCTAAAAAGCAAATTCAAGACGCTTCTCTTCAAAAAGTTGTTGTTTCGAGAATACATATCACAAAATTGACGGGTACCATTGGCGAAGCCTTTGGTCGTTTGATAGCAGCCTATCCAGATGCTATGGTGTATTATTGGTCACATCCACAAACAGGAAACTGGATGGGTGCCACACCCGAAACTCTTTTGCGCCTACAACAAAACACAGTTCACACCATGGCACTAGCAGGAACATTGCCCTTTGTTGCTGGAAAGAAGCCCAATTGGACAAATAAAGAATTAGAAGAACAGTCCATGGTGGTTCATTATATTGAAGAACGGTTAAGTCAGGCCTTGCCCAAAGAAAACATCACCATAGCAGACACCTACACCAAGCGAGCAGGAAACATAGTCCATCTATGTACAGATATAAGCGTTCCTACAAATAAGTGTACAACCAAAGAATTGGTTGAGTTGCTCCATCCAACTCCCGCAGTTGCTGGACTTCCCATGGCAAACAGCATTCAATTTATCATCGATAATGAGGCACACGACCGAAGCTTTTACGCAGGTTTTTTGGGACCTGTGAGCAAGGAAAGCACCAACCTTTATGTAAATCTTCGTTGTGCTGCTGTTTTTTCGGAGCAACTCACCTTGTATGTTGGTGGCGGAATTACGGCCAATAGCAATGCAGAAGATGAATGGCAAGAGAGTCAGCGCAAAGCCGAAACCTTACTACGCGTCTTGTAACTAAGCGCATTGGTGTGGTACTCATGGCGTTTTGTACATTTGCACAGCTATGAAATCCGTCAATCAAGACCAACACAAGCGTTACACCACTATTCCCCTGCCGCAAGCTATGGTGCATTACTGTGGGCAATATGGCATCAAACATATTGTAATTTCAGCAGGTTCGCGGAACGCTCCACTGACAAATGGTTTTGTTGAAGACGATTTCTTTATTACATACAGTATCGTTGATGAGCGTGCAGCTGCTTTTTTTGCGTTGGGTATAGCGCAACAGTTGGGTCATCCAGTAGCCGTTGTTTGTACTTCGGGCTCTGCCCTATTAAACTATTATCCAGCAGTTGCCGAAGCCTTTTATAGCGAAGTTCCGCTTGTTGTCATTTCAGCAGACCGCATGCCACACCGTGTGGATATCGGAGATGGTCAAACCATTCAGCAAGAAGGCGTATTTGGTCCGCACCTAATCACAGCCGCCGCCCTAAAACCCGATGTTGCACATGCAACAGAAGCCTTACTTGCCAGCAATAAGCAACCCTATTTTAAGGATACGCCAACTCAAGAGAAAGTCGATGCTCTTCAAGCAGAACACCAAAAACACAATATTGCCGAATTGCAACGGGTGTTGGCATTGGCTTGTTCCAAAAAAGGGCCTGTACACATTAATGTACCTATGGAGGAACCGCTGTATGGCATGACCCAAACGCCCCTTGACTTTCCAAAAATAAAAGATGTTGCCACACCGAAACACGACACAGATTTTAATGCGGTGAGCTTGATATGGAAAAAAGCATCACATAAAATGATCCTATTGGGCACCCACAGGCCTGATGCGCCCCTAAGTGCTGAGCTAAATCGGCTAATTGAAGACCCCAGCGTGTTGGTGTTTAGCGAAAAAACCTCCAACTACAACCACCCAAAAGCCATTGGTTCTATTGACTGCTTGATGGCACCACTTGAGCACGAACTAAATGGTGGCGAAGCAGATTTAAAACCCGATTTAATCATTACGATTGGCGGAATGGTTGTTTCAAAAAAAATTAAATTCTTTTTGCGCCAACAAAAAGCCGCACAGCATATCCACATTGGATTGACCAAAGCCAATGACACCTTTTATTATTTGTCAAATCACATAAAAGCTCCTGCGCAGCAGGTGCTTAGCACATTGACAATTGCTGGTGATTCAGCAGATTATCAAGGCAAGATTTTAACCCGATACCACAATTACCTCCAAAAAGGAAAAGGATATTTGTCCACCATTCCTTTTTCAGATTTATGGGTATTTAAACAATTGGCGAAGTCCATTCCTCAAAATACCCACCTACACATTGCGAACAGTTCGCCGATTCGTTATGCGCAATTGTTTGATTTTAAAAAAGGGGTAGAAGTGTATTGCAACAGAGGCACGGCAGGCATAGATGGCAGCACAGCAACCGCAATGGGCGCAGCCCAAATCAACCCAAAACAACTGGTGTTTGTCACAGGGGATTTGAGCTTTTTTTATGACGTGAATGGGCTTTGGCACAACTATATTCCAAAGCACGCCCGCATTATTATCATCAACAATCAAGGAGGCGGTATATTTAGAATTTTGCCCGGCGACAAAGACACACCCAAATACGACACCTATTTTGAAACTGTACATGGACGTAATGCCCGCCAACTAGCCAAGCATTTTGGGTTAAGTTACAAGCGCGTAAAGTCTAAATGGGGATTAAAACGCGTATTAAACAATTTTTTCAAGGCATCAAAAACCGCAAAAATATTGGAAATTAGCACCCCAAGAAAAGTGAATGACACCACATTGTTAACCTATTTTAAGGCGATGGCCGACACAAAAAATTAAATTGACATCTATGAGAACTTGGATAACCATTAAGGAATACAGCGACATTCGTTTCGAATTTTTCGAAGGCATTGCCAAAATCACGATTAATCTTGAAGCAGTGTATAATGCCTTTAGACCAGAGACCAACATCCAGATGCTCGAAGCGATGGACGTTTGCCGTGAACGTGAAGATATTGATGTGATTGTGTTTACTGGTGCGGGTGAAAAAGCCTTTTGTAGTGGAGGCGATCAGAACGTAAAAGGGGTTGGCGGCTATGTTGGCGAAGATGGTGTTCCTAGGTTAAATGTATTAGACCTTCACAAAAAAATTCGCGAAATCCCCAAGCCCGTAATTGCCATGGTAAACGGCTATGCTATTGGTGGCGGTCATGTGTTGCATGTGGTTTGCGACCTTACTATTGCCAGCGAGAACGCCATTTTTGGGCAAACAGGCCCAAAGGTCGGCAGCTTTGACGGCGGCTTTGGTTCATCCTATTTAGCACGGCATGTGGGTCAGAAAAAAGCTCGTGAGATATGGTTTTTGTGCCAGCAATATTCGGCGCAAGAGGCCTTAGACATGGGACTTGTCAACAAGGTAGTGCCACTAAAAGACTTGGAAGACACGGTCGTAGAATGGTGCCAAATCATGCAACAGCGCAGTCCATTGGCGTTGCGGATGATTAAGCGCTGTATGAACGCCGAACTAGACGGACAACACGGACTGATGCAACTTGCTGGCGATGCCACGCTAATGTATTATCTAATGGACGAAGCCCAAGAGGGTAAAAATGCCTTTTTGGAAAAACGGGCACCCAACTTTAAGCAATATCCTAAATTTCCGTAGTGAGCAAACCCTCGTTGTTTCGCATTTGGGTTTCGGCGGCACGCTTTCGTACGCTACCGCTTTCGGTGGCGGGAATTGTTGTAGGAAATGCACTTGCAGTAGATCAAAATTCTTTTTCTTGGGGGCTTTTTGGCTGCACCTTGCTGACGGCTGTTGCTTTTCAAATTTTGTCCAATTTTGCCAACGACTACGGCGATGGTATCAAAGGAACCGATAACGAGCAACGAATAGGTCCCAAACGAGTATTGCAACAGCAATTGTTGTCGCATAAAGCGCTTTTTCGAGGAATTATACTCACGGCAATTATTAGTTTAGGATTGGCTGTTACCACCATTTTATTGGCCTTTGGCGCAGACCAACTGGCAAACAGTTTGTTGTTTTTGGGACTTGCCCTAGCAGCTATCGTAGCAGCATACAAATACACCGCAGGAACGGGTGCTTATGGTTACCACGCTATGGGCGATGTGTTTGTGTTCTTGTTTTTTGGGTTCTTGGCGGTTTGCGGAGCCTATTATGTACAAAACAAAGCACTAAACGCATCTGTTTGGTGGATGGCGTCGGCTTTGGGTTTTTTGAGTGTTGGTGTGCTAAATTTGAACAATATGCGGGACATTGAAAACGACACCGCCGTAGGCAAAAAAACAGTGGCTGCCATTTTGGGGCTCAATGCCGCCAAAAAATACCACGCCTTGCTTCTTCTGGCAGGAATTATCTGTTTGAGTATTGGGTTAATCATGGTGGCGAATAGCTATTGGCAGTACCTGCCGCTTTTGGTTATTATTCCTTTGGGAATACAAATGGTCAAAACAACAGGCGTGAAAAAGCATGCCGATTTCGATGCCTTACTGAAGCCTTTGGCCATCACCACGTTTATGCTAAGTTTGATGGTTTTTGCCACGCAATACTCTTTTTGATGGAAGTACATTTTAAAAAATACACCCTTAATTTTAAACGTCCTAGTGGAACGTCAAGGGGTGTGCTGCGCCAAAAAGAGACCTACTTTATAGAACTAAAAGATGGCGATCGACTTGGCGTGGGCGAATGTGGCTTATTTCGTGGATTGAGCGTTGATGATGTGCCTCATTTTGAAGAGCAATTGACTGCCGTTTGCAAAGCATTGCAACAAAACA
>JAURDG010000117.1 GCA_030828025.1 Flavobacteriaceae bacterium
TCCACAGCGGACGACCCCAATGGAGTAATTGGGGCGGGCTAAACGACGTGTTGCGCCATCGTGAGCTAAGCGCAAGTATCGTTCCGTCGGAGGTTGTGCTCGGTGGAGCACTTGGCACAACAAATATGATGACCCGTGCGTCTGGCTTTTCCAAAGGCGGACGGTTGACGCTTTCCTTTTCCGATCGCAGCTACCAGCAGCGCATCATGGCAAGTTATGCCACTGGGCTGATGGACAAGGGTTGGTCTGCAGCAGTAGCGGTGGGTAATCGTTGGGGGCAGTCGGGCTTTCAAGACGGTACCTTTTACGACGCCCAGTCGCTCTTTGTTGCCCTAGAAAAAGAATGGGCGCAGCACAGCCTCAACCTGACCCTTATCGCCACACCCAATCGTCGGGGAAAATCTTCGCCCAACACCCAAGAGGTCTATGACCTAAAGGGAATACGCTACAATGAATATTGGGGGCATCAATCAGGCGAGGTGCGCAACAGCAGAGTAAAGCGTGTTTTTGAGCCCATGGCGATGCTGCACCACGAGTGGAAACTTTCGGATCGCTCAAGATTATCGACCAACCTCGGGCTGCAGGTTGGCGTGCAAGGGAGTAGCCGCTTGGATTATCCCGGCGGCGCAAATCCCAACCCAGCATACTATCAAAAGCTGCCAAGCTATTTTTTGAGCCAAAGCGCAGGGCCAGACTATGAAAATGCATATCGCTATCAGCAAGCATTTGAAACAGATGGGCAACTGAACTGGAACAACATATACGATGCCAATGCCACAAATAACATCTCGGGCTTGCCCGCAGCCTATGTGTCGTATGAAGACCGCACCGATGATGTGCAATGGAGTGCCAACACAAATTATTATAAACGGTGGAGTGATCGTTTTAGCTTGACCGCAACACTGCAACACCGCTTGCTTCGCTCCGAAAATTATGCCGCTATCCTCGACCTGTTGGGCAGCAACGCATACCTAAACGTAGATCCGTACACCGGCATTCAGTTTGATTACGACCACCCAAACCGATTGGTGGGTGTTGGCGGCAAGATGCGCTATCATTATGACATGCGCGCACAACAGACCGAAGCCAACATGATTGCTCGATTTAAGCAATGGAACATAAACGGGTATTTAGGCATTGGGTACCACAACACCCAATATCAACGAGACGGCAAATACCGCTATGCGGCCGCGATGCACCACTCAAAAGGCAAAAGCCAAAAAATTGCTTTAGGTGGAAAGCGCATAAAAGCAGGCATGTCGTATATGATTACGGGCAAGCATGGGCTACAGCTAAATGTTGCGCTGCTCACTCGTGCGCCTTTCCTACGCAACAGTTTTTCCAACCCACGCCATACCAACGCCATCGTTGGCGAACAGGCTGGCCGCCCATTGGCGCTTGAGCGGACTAACACAGCTGATATTAGTTATGTGTTTCGTACCCCAAAACTAAAAGCTCGGCTCACGGGATTTTATACAAAAGTGCAGGATGCTCAAGAACTCTCGTTCTTTTTTGCCGAAGGAATAGGTGGCGATACGTCCTCTTTTGTGCAAGAAGTGATGTATGGCATAGACCAACAACATCAAGGGATAGAGTTTGGTATCGAAGGGCAGCTACTGCAATCCTTTACCCTAAAAGCAGCAGCAGCACTCGGACAATATACCTATGCAAACGACCCACAGGTGTACCTTACATCCGACGATTTTGTGTATCTCGATTATGGAACAGCCAAAATGAAGCACTTGCGGCTTGCCTCTGGCCCCCAAGAAGCCTATTCTTTGGGGGTTGCGTTTCGCGAAAATTTTTGGTGGGTTGGGATTACGGGAAATTATTTTGACAAGACTTTTTTGGACGTAAGTCCAATCAATAGAACAAAAAACTTTTTATTGGATCGTGATGGTCTTCCGTTTTTAGATTATGACCCCGCCCAAGCGAGGATGCTGTTGCGCCAAGAACAGTTTGATGCGTATGTGGTTGTCAACATGATTGTTGGAAAATCGTGGCGTGTTAACGACAAGTTTGTAGGTGTTTTTTTGAGCCTTAACAACCTGCTGAACGAAACGTATAAAACGGGCGGCTTTGAGCAGTCGCGCAATGCCAATTATAGAGAGCTGCTTGAGGATGTTCAGGCAGAAAAACGTCGCTTCGGACCAAAGTATTGGTACGGCAGAGGCGCAACCTATTTCCTAAATATGTATATCCGATTTTGACCCATAATTACCCTTAAAGATGAACATAAAACAACGTATTAAATCCAGCAAAGCATTCCTTTTTTTGCTTGTTTTTGCAGCGTGTCAGCAACCCGACGAGTACGCCATTCCAACAGCCATAGGCACAGAAGAAAACGATCAGCTCAATGCGCTGCTAACGGCCATTGAGCAAGGAGAAAAAACACTAATTTCTGTTGGTCAAGCCAAAGACTATTTTGTGTACAGGCGGGTACACACGTTTACATCAGACCTGGTGCTAAAAGGGTATGTGGTGTCCTCGGACAGAACAGGAAATTTTTATAAAGAACTCTACCTGCAGGATGCGCCTGAAAATCCCACGGCGGCGATTCACATCATGCTCGACCAAACAAAATCGTATGCGACCTTTAACTTGGGCAGAATCATTTATATTGACCTCAATGGGCTGCATATTGGCGAATCGAGGCGTGGCAATGGCATTATTTCGATTGGCGGACAACTGAATACAGATGGAGACGAGGTAGAAAGTATTCGTTCCCTTGATATTCCAGAGCGAATATTTCGCACCAAGACAACAGTAGAAATAACGGCACTTCCTGTGGAGTTTTCGCAAATAAGCAACGAACATATTGGGCTTTTTGTGGTTATTGACAGCGTTCGGGTTAGTGATGAAGAACAGGGCAAGCCTTTTGCAGACCCGCGCGATTATTACGACACCCAACGTACGTTGGTGGCCTGCGAGGGCACGTCCTCCACCACTTTTCTGCTCGAAACCAGCACGTTTGCCACCTACAAAGACCAGCCCATGCCCCTAGGAACAGGCAGCATTCAAGGTATCATCAGCAAAACCTATAACGGCAGCGATTTGGTGCTTACACTAAACGATGCGGCGGATGCGAACATGACAGGTGCAGGGTGTCAGTAAACTGCTAAATGAGAAAAGGGGATTTAAAAGGGACACGCATTGCAAACGCGCGCCAGCTAGGTTAATTATTTTTTAAGCTTTATTGGGTTTTGTCGGGCATCAAAAACATCCGAAATATCAATTCGGCTTTTCTTTTTGTTAACCCAATAAATGATTTTGTAGCTTTTTAAAAGCGGTTCACTAACACCAATTTCTGGATGTGCTTTTAATAATAAAGTTCGTTTTACAAGACTTTTTGTGAGCTTTGAAGCTAATTCTAAACTTGCATTTTCCTTGTAATACTCAAATATGTTTTTCAATTGCCTTTTAGCATTACCTGTCCAAAAGATATTTAATGCCATTCGTTGATTTCCTTTAGTATTTCTGTAGCTTCTATGACATTGTCATTTTCTGAATCTTCTAAAGATGTATCAATTCTTGCGTTTAATTCCTGCATGGTCATAGGTTGAAGCTGTCCGTTGGTTTCAGACTGGAGCATGGTTTCGAGAAAGCTTACGAACTCCTCACTTTCGAGGGATAAAAACTTCTGAACAAAAGCTATTTTTCGAGTTTGTAAGTCCATAATAGCACAAAGTTAATAAAAATGAGGGTTCTTGCCCTAACACACATGTTCCCTGCCCAACACTCCCTACTTGTTTTGTACCTTTGCGCTTTACATTTGCAGGATGATATTTTCAATGACAGGATACGGCAAGGCGGAGTATAACGCTCAGGGTAGGAAACTACGCATTGAAATCAAGTCGTTAAACAGCAAATCGCTAGATCTAAATTTTCGAATCCCGAATCGCTATCGCGGGCTGGAGCTTATTGCACGAAAAGTACTCACAACCGTATTGCATCGAGGGAAAGTAGATGTAAATGTATTTGAAGAATGGGCAGACGCCCAAGAGGCAGCACAACTCAATGCGGCGGTGGTCGAAAACTACCTAGCGCAATTAAAAGCAATACAACCGCTTTCGGACGAAAGCCTTTTGCCCTTGGCGATGCGGCTACCCAATGTATTGGAGGCGACTAATGACGAACTTTCAGAAGAGGAGCAACAGGTGTTTTTGGATACATTAACAACCGCTGCCAATCAAGTAGTGGACTATCGCACCGAAGAAGGCCACGCATTGGAACAAGACCTTCAAGACCAATTATCGCAAATAGCGACGCACCAAAAAAGTATTCACCAAGCTGCTGCAGGGCGCATTGCCCAACGAAAAGAAAAGCTAGAGGAGCAGCTCAAGCAGTTGACGGCCGATTTTAACCAAGAACGCCTAGAGCAAGAACTGGTGTTTTACTTAGAAAAATGGGACATCAACGAAGAGTTGGTTCGCTTAGCACACCACATAGACTATTTTAGGAATACGCTTGTAGAAGACACGCCAACCAAAGGCAAAAAACTAGGGTTTATCGCACAAGAAATTGGACGTGAAGTGAACACCATAGGCGCCAAAGCCAATGATGCTGCATTGCAAAAAGAGGTGGTGATGATGAAAGATGCTCTGGAGCGCATCAAGGAACAAGTATTAAACGCCCTCTAATGAGTCAAGGAAAATGTGTTGTTTTTTCGGCGCCATCAGGAAGTGGCAAAAGCACCTTGGCGAAACATTTATTGGCGCA
>JAURDG010000100.1 GCA_030828025.1 Flavobacteriaceae bacterium
CCTTAGGAACTGGCGAAAAAGCATAGCCAAAAAGTCTTCCTGCCACATAATGCATGGCATCTGTAAGTTTGTCCATTTGAAGGTATTGCTTGACCTCGTCTGAGTCCAAATCATATTTTGCCTTTCGGACTTTTTCGGCATAAAAACGGTAATCCCAAGGCTCAATGGTAATGTTATCGCTATTGGCATCAGCTATTGCTTGCATGTCGGCAACTTCTTCGGCAACTCGGGCAATAGCTGCAGGCCATACGGCTTCCATCAAAGCCAACGCATTTTCTGGGTTTTTCGCCATACGGTCTTGTAAACGCCAAGCGGCATAGTTATCATAACCCAACAGCGCAACACGCTCTTTGCGCAACTGCAGTATTTTTGCAATGATTTCTTTGTTGTCGTATTCGTCGTTATTGTCGCCTCGTGAATAGTAATTTGTCCATACTTTTTTGCGTAAATCACGTTCAGTTGAATAGGTCAAAAAGGGGTCCATAGACGAACGTGTGTTGGTAACAGCATACTCACCTGCTCTCTCTTTGCTATCGGCTATACGTGCTGCTGATTTTACAAATGCGTCGGGCAATCCGCCAAGCTGATTTTCGTTTAAATAGGTAACATAATTTTCTTCATCGTGGAGGACGTTGTTCGAAAATTTGGTGTAAAGCGTGGATAATTCCTTGTTAATCGCTGCATATTTTTCTTTCTTTTCAGCATCTAAGTCTGCGCCATTCATGGCAAAACCCTGATAGGTTAGTTCTACTACTCGTTGCTGATCTGCCGGAAGAGGATTTTCCTTAGCATTTTCATATACTGCTTTGATGCGCTGGAAGAGTCGTTCGTTTTGTGTTATTTTGGATTGAAATTCCGAAAAAATGGGTGCCAATTCGGTTTGAACTTCTCTAAATTCTGGAGAAGACATATTGCTGCTAAAAATGCCGTAATAGGCAAAAGCACGATCCAAAACTTTTCCGGAGCGTTCCATAGCCTCAATGGTATTTTCAAAAGTTGGTGGTTCGGTATTGGCAGCAATGGCGTCTATTTCTTCTAGATTTAGCTCCATAGCCTTGAGCATAGCAGGCTTGACATTTGCCACTTCCATTTTGTCAAATGCAGGCGTTCCCATGTAGGGACCAGTCCATTCGGTCAACAATGGGTTGTCATCATTGGGCGAAGCACAAGAAAAAACGATGAAGATTACTAAAACGGGGATAAGATTATTTGGCGTTTTCATTTTATTGTGATTTTAAATTAATACCATGTACAGCAACATTCGAATATACAAAATTCGAAGAAGCATATTGTTGTCAGCTAAGCCATTAAGCTAATACGATTTGGTTTTTTTTAATGAATTGGTAAAATAAATAAGAAACAAGCCACCAATAAGTGACGTAAGTAATATACCAATGTTTTCATTGCTAAGATTAAGCCCAAGCGCATGGTACAACCATCCGCCTAAATACGCACCAACAACCCCGATGATGAGGTTAATTAAAAAAGGGATTAACGTAAGTTTAAAAAGTCGTCCTGAAATAAATCCAAGCAACAAGCCAATAAAAAAAATCCAGTATAAATGATCCATAACAAATAAGAATTTGGGTTATTCAGGCTTCTAAATTATAAAAAAAATAATTCAGAACCTAAACGTGTTACACCAATGCCTTATTCATTTTGCGCACGACAGAAGGTCCTTCGTAAATAAATCCGGTGTAAAGCTGCACCAGGGATGCCCCTGCAGCTAGTTTTTCTTTTACATCTTCAGGAGTGTGAATACCGCCTACGCCAATAATCGGAAATGCGGCACCACTTTTAGTGTGCAGATAGCGGATTACTTCAGTGCTTCTTTTGGTTAGCGGTTTTCCACTCAAGCCGCCTTGCTCGTTGGTAATTTTGGTTGAACTTTTGAGACCAGCACGAGAAATGGTGGTGTTTGTAGCAATCACACCATCAATGTTGGTTTTGGAAACTATGTCAATAATATCGTCGAGTTGCGCATTAGTTAAATCGGGGGCAATTTTCAGCAAAATGGGTTTGCGCTTTTGTTTTGTGTCATTTTGTATTTGCAAGCGATGAAGCAATGCTGTTAGTGGTTTCTTTTCTTGCAAGTCGCGCAAATTAGGTGTGTTGGGCGAACTGACATTTACAACAAAATAATCAACCACATCAAACAAAGCATCAAAACAAATAAGGTAGTCTTGGGCAGCATCTTCGTTGGGGGTCGTTTTGTTTTTACCAATATTTCCACCAATGAGCACGTCCTTATTTTTTTTAAGCCTTTTAACCGCAGCAGCAACACCATCGTTGTTAAACCCCATTCGGTTAATAATTCCGCTGTCTTTTTTTAAACGAAACAAACGTGGCTTTGGATTTCCAGATTGTGGCTTTGGTGTAATGGTTCCAATTTCAATAAAGCCAAAACCAAAATTGGCAAGCTCACGAACTAGTTTAGCATTTTTATCAAACCCTGCTGCTAGGCCAATGGGGTTTGGAAAATGTAGTCCAAAAAACTCGCGAGTTAGGTTGGTGTTTTTGTAGTGGTAACGGGCACGCAACAGGGCACCTACAAAAGGAATGTAATGAACAAGGCGAATAAACGAAAAAGAAAAATAGTGAACCTGCTCTGGGTCAAATAGAAATAATATCGGCCTTATTAGTCGTTTATACATCGATATGTAGTGCATATGGCTTAGTGAAGCACAGGCACTTAAAGCGTTTATTTCTTAGCTGGAGCACTTCGTTGTTTGCTCATTTCTAAGGAAATAGAGCTGCGTTCCATTTTGACTTTACCTGCCATGGTTTCAATAACACAGGTGTCATTTGCATCATTCACCTCTATTATCTTTCCATGAATACCACCCTTGGTCACCACAAGGTCACCTTTGGCAAGGTTATTTTTAAACTTGCGTTCTCTTTTAGCACGACGCTGTTGTGGTAAAATTAAAAATAAAAACATAACCCCGAACATTAGTAATAAAAGGGTCATATTGCTTCCTCCGCCGGGAGCTTGAACAAATAAAATCATTGATTGGTGTTTTGATTGCGTGCCGCTTGTCGCTGCTTTTCTTTAATTGGATCTGGAGTTACCATAGTTTTAATGCGCAACACATCACGACCACGTGCGGTGTTTGTTGTTAGGGTAACCGTTTTAGTTTGGTTACCAGGCTTGTTAGCGGAATCAAACTTTACTTTAATTTCACCTTTTTCGCCAGGTGCAATGGGTGTATTTTTAGGGTATTCTGGAACTGTACATCCGCAGCTTCCCCGTGCGTCTAAAATCGTTAAGGCCGTGTTTCCTGTGTTGGTAAACACAAAAGCCGTCTCTACCACATCGCCTTCATTAATCGTACCAAAATCGTGTTCGCTTTTTTCGAAGGTCATTACAGGTAAATCCACTTGAGCCTCTTTTTTGGCTTGCGCCTGTGCAACATTTTCTTCTTTTACTTTTTTAGCAGCACTTGATGAACAACCGACTGCTAGCACTCCAATAAGAATAAAAATCCAAGATTTCATAAAATAATTTTTTCAAAAATAAACAATATTACTGCATTCCACGTATATTTTTACGAATACGTTCTTGTGCTGTCCATTCCTTGACCAGCTTGTCCAACACCCCATTGATAAACACGCTGCTTTTGGGCGTTGCATACTCTTTAGCAATTTCCAAATATTCATTGATGGTAACATTTATGGGAATGGAAGGAAAATACAGCAATTCCGTAAGTGCCATTAAAAGCAGCACTAGGTCTAATGCTGCAATCCGATCGGGATCCCAATTTGGTGTTCTTCCAACAATTTCAGCAGTCAATTCGTCGATATGCTCACTCGTTTTTTGAAAAAGTGCTAATGAAAACATACGATCCTCGTCGCTTTTGTACAGTTCATGGTGTATGATATTAGGCTTGTCTAAGTCGGTCAAGGTTTGTTTAACAATCGTATTGACCAAAGGAACATCATCCACCCAAGAAATATTTACTTCCTCGATAAATTCAGCCAGACGGTCATAAGGTACAATCACATCTGTGAATAGTTTTATCAAAAATGCCTTGTCTTCGTCCAAACTCGAGGTTTCGGCTTTTAAATAATCTTGATAAAGTTCACTGGCAGCTACCGCATCCCAAATAAGGCGAACGTATTCATCGTGCTTTTTCCAATATATAACTTTATGCTTTTTGCGTTGTGCTTCTAGGATAGGACTCTCCATAAGCAGTGCTAAGGCTTTATTGGAAAAAAACTTTGGATTTAACGCATCCTCTCGGGCTGGTATTCGTTTATTCAGGTTTTTTTGGTACAACGCATACCCACAAGCGTGAAGATGAGCAAATAAATCAAGCAAGGTGATGTATAAAACGTAAAAATCTTGACTGCTCTTTATAATCCATGCTTCGCCAGCTTTTTGGTTGTCGCTTAGTGCAAGTTGCTGGGCATAAATGGCTTGCATGACTTTAGTTCGAAGATGCCGACGCGTGATCATGTTTAAGAACGTTAATTTAGACTGCAAAAATAGGTTAATTTTCACGATACACGTCATAAGGTTTGGTGCAAACTGCTAAAAACTTATCTTCGTAAAAAAATAAAAATTGCGCGCACTTCAATACCTCAACCGTTATTTACGCAAATACCGCATGTTACTACTGTTGGGGCTGCTTTTTACAGTATCCTCACGAGTGTTTGCCGTAATTGCGCCTAGCTTAGTTGGCGATTCTATCACGGCTATTGAGCAATATATGAGTGCTGGCAATCAAGGGTTGGATGCGATTAAAAAGGTACTACTCACCAACATCGCCTTAATTGTTGGCGCTGCGCTTATATCAGGGGCATTTACGTTTAGTATGCGCCAGACACTTATCAATATGTCTCGTCATATCGAATTTGATTTAAAAAACACCATTTACGACCACTATCAAAGACTATCGCTGCGCTTTTATAAGCAAAACCGAACGGGCGACTTGATGAGCCGCATTAGCGAAGACGTGTCCAAAGTACGCATGTATGTTGGGCCTGCTTTGATGTACAGCATAAACACTTTTACACTTTTTGTCATTGTGATTAGCTATATGATAAGTGTAGCACCCAAACTAACGCTGTACACCTTGCTTCCGCTACCACTGCTCTCTTTTTTGATCTATAAACTTAGTAGATCCATACATACACGAAGTACCCTTGTGCAACAGTTGTTGGCGAAATTGTCCACGTTTGCGCAAGAGTCGTTTAGCGGTATTGGTGTCATAAAATCGTATGCGATTGAACCCAGTAGAATCGCAGAAATGGACGATATAGCCACTGAAAGCAAGCAAAAAAACATGTCGCTTGTTCAGGTGCAGGCATGGTTTTTCCCGTTGATGATTTTGCTTATTGGTTTTAGCAATATACTCGTCATTTTTATTGGTGGTAACCAATACATAAACGGGGAAATAGAATTGGGCGTTTTGGCTGAATTCATCATTTACGTCAATATGCTCACTTGGCCAGTCGCCACAGTAGGCTGGGTAACGTCTATCGTGCAGCAGGCAGAAGCCTCGCAAGTAAGAATTAATGAGTTTTTAGCCCAAGAACCTGATATTCAAGACTGTACAACAGACCCAAAAACATTAACTCGATTTAACATTGCCTTTGAGGGTGTTCATTTTACTTATGACGATACCAAAATTGAGGCACTAA
>JAURDG010000084.1 GCA_030828025.1 Flavobacteriaceae bacterium
AAGCCACCCAAAAGATTTTGACAGGCATTTTAGCAAAAAGTGATGTGTGTATGGGCGTAACGCTATTTGCCTTTAGTGATGAATGGTGGAAAGCTGGCAACCCTAACCAGCAAGACCCGGGTGGGTTTGCACCCGAAAGTAGTGGCGTGCCTTATGACGGCGCTGCGAACGAGGAATACTGGGGAATTGTAACCCGCGACCGCACCAAAAAGCAAGCCTTTGCTGTTGTTAAGGCGCAGTATGAGTAAAATAAGTCGGCGTTTACAGGTTATATGTGACACCTCTACGTAAAATAGCACACGTTTCTGTAGTGTAATTGTATAGGTTGGAAAATGAGGTCTCAATCCATTCTATTTATATATTTGGAAAGTTAATCACATAAAACTGTAAAATATGAAATATATATATACATTAATTACCATATTCTCATTTGGCTTTTTTGCTTTTGCTCAGGTGCCTACTGTTGACTTTGAAACCAACGGTGCTGATTATATTACTGGCTCTACAGGAAATCCAGGTTCTGTGTCAATTGTTGATGACGCTGTTGATGTTGCAACTTATGGTAAAGTTGCTAACATTGTTGATGCCGCAACCCAGTACGATGCCTGGACAATTAAACTTGATAACAAGATTTCTTTTGCTGATGCTACGAAGAAAGTCTTATCTTTTGATTTTAGAGATCCAGCTGGAGAGGCTAGACAAATTTTGTTAAAGGTTTCTGGTGGTACAGATACATTTGTAAACGGAAACAATGTTGCGATTACGGCATATGAAGTTTTAGTTACCTCTGCCGCTACAACAGACTGGCAGACATTGTCTTTTGATTTCTCAAGTGCTACTGGAAGTTACCCAAATAATGCTTTTACAAATGATATTGTAGGTCAATATTCAAGTCTTGAATTATTTATCGACTTTGGAGTAGCTGTTGGAAGTAACACTTTTGTAGATAATTTTCAAGGTGGTTCACAAGGTGATGCTAATGTAATTCCTGGTCCAACAGCTTCAGCTGCTGACCCAACAGCAACCCATGCAGCTGCTGATGTAATCTCTATTTACTCTGACGCTTATACTTCGGCAGCAACTAATTGGGTGTTAAACCCTGGGTGGGGACAAATTACTAGCACTACAGAATCCTCTATTGATGGTTCAAACCCTGTTGATAATTTGATTAGAATGTCTAACTTAGACTTCCAAGGACATACGTTTGACGCCGTTGATGTTTCGGGTATGACCAATCTCCACTTTGATGTTTGGGTAGAAAATGCGGGCAATTTATCACTTGCTTTAATTTCACCTGGACCTAATGAAGCTCCTGTTGAAAGTACGCTTACTGCTGGATCTTGGCAAAGTATTAACATTCCACTTACTGACTTTACTACTGCTAATGCTGATTTAGATTTGGCTGATGTTTTTCAAATGAAGTGGATAGGTGCTGCAGCTCTTGGGTACATATATATCGACAATATTTATTTCTGGGCGCCTCCTTCAACAGATACAGACATCAACTTTACTGTTAATACGACTAATAATAATCATCATCCTGATACAGCTAGTGGTGAATTTCTTGCTGTGAGTTATTCAACGGACGGAGGTTCAACTTATGCTTTATCTACTCCTTTTACTGACGACGATACGGATGGTATTTGGGAAGGTAAGGTAACACTACCTAAGACTACAGGTGAAGTAAAATATAAGTTAGTAACTACTGATCCAAATACTGGTCACAGCACAGCAATTGCTTCTACCGGAGATGCGCTTGCCGCCAATGCAGATTTTACTGTTACTACTGGTGCTAATGCTGTCAATCAAAGTTTGTTCTTATTGGATAGAGAAGCTAGTGCTGCTACGGGATGGGCTACGCTTACAGCTAGTGCTGTAGTGGATGTTACAGTAATTATTCGTGGGTTCCACCCTGATCACTCAGCAGGTCAGTACGGGTTAAGAGCTCCAGGTCAAGGTTGTTATGGCTTAGGAGATTGGACAACTAACACTGGAGGTGTGTTTACTGATACAATGTCTTTACCTTTCTACTCTACACAAGCATATCAGGTAGGATTCCACAATGAAGCTCTTACATGGTGTAGTGCAGTTGTTTCTAAAGACGCAACAACAAATGCTGACTTTTCAGTTTCCGTAGTTGAAAGTGCTGTTACCGAAGATTTATCAGCTTTATCAGCTGTTGATGCTAACGGAAACTTTATTACCTATACCGCTAGTTTAAGTGTAGATGATTTAGACTTCCAAGACGGAATATCTATTTATCCTAACCCAACAATGGGCATGATAAATATTTCAGGGATTGACAAAGTTGATTCAATCAAAGCGTTTACTATTGGTGGGCAACTAATTAAAGAAGCGATCAACACCAATGCTCTTGATTTATCTTCTGAAAGAAGCGGACTTTACATGATTGAAATTCAACATAAAGGCGCAACTTCTGTAAATAAATTGATCATTAGATAAGAAGTTGAAAAAACCAACTTTATAAGCGGTTTTTTCTAAGTGTTACAACCAACCAGTTAACACTACAAAAAAGGCACTAGCAAACGCTAGTGCCTTTTTTTATTCAATTCAAAAATTTTCTTGCTATGTCGCTAGAATTCAATAAATTGCCGCTATGATATTCGATAAGATGAAAATATTTAACCTATTTAGCGTAGCTGTATTAGGTTTTTTTAGTTTGTTCGGTCAAGAATTGCCACCTATACAAAGTTATACACCAGAGCTATACAAAGCGGGCAGTCAAAACTGGAATATGTCACAAAACCAAGCCGGTGTTATTTATGTGGCAAACAACGAAGGCTTGTTGTCCTTTGATGGTGCCCATTGGCGTTTATATCCCTCACCCAATGCATCTATTTTACGCTCGGTATATGTGCATAACAATGTTATTTTTTCAGGAGCTTATATGGATTTTGGCTACTGGAAATCACTACCCGACGGCAGCCTTGAATACACCTCTTTAGTAGAACGCCTAAAGTTCACCATGCTCGAAGATGAGCAAGTATGGAACATTAACCACTATAAACAATTTATTGTTTTTCAGTCGCTACACCGCCTGATTATATACAACCAAATCACCAATTCACTTAGCACGCTACCGCCACCCAACGACACCATCCTAAAGTCTTACTTTGTTGATGACCATGTGTATATACAAACAAATGATTTTTCTATTTATAAAATCAGCAGCGACAAATTAATTCAGGTTGTTTCGGGCACCAAGCTCAAGCAAAAGTTAGTTGTAAAGCTATTTAACAAAAACGACCAGCTTTTATTTCTCACCGAGCGAGATGGTTTCTTTTCCTTGCGTGCAAATCAAATTATTCCTTGGCGCATTGGCGCTGATGAATTACTGAAGCAATCCTTAGTGTATAGCGCAGACCAAATCAGCAACGATTATTTTGCCATAGGAACTGTTACTGATGGCTTGATTTTGCTTGATTATTTTGGCAACATCGTGTTTTCTACCAAAAAGGGCAATGGGCTAAACAACAATACGGTGTTAAGCACCTTTGTTGATCACAACAAAAATTTGTGGGTTGGTTTGGACAACGGGCTAGCCTTTATAAATTTAAATGCAGACAATCAATTTTATATTGACGACTTAGGTGTTCTCGGTGCTGTTTACACAAGTGCGCTTTATGACAATAAACTTTATTTGGGCACCAACCAAGGATTGTTTTACAAAGAACTTACAGCAAATGGCGTATTTAAAAAAATAGACGGACTGGCGGGTCAGGTGTGGAACCTAAAACAAATTGGCGACACCCTTTTTTGTGCGCATAACCTAGGCGTTTTTCAGGTTAGTGGTGCTCGTGTAACCCCAATTCTTTCAGGTGTCGGTGCTTGGAAATTTTTATCCATTGATAACAACAGCATTCTCGTGGGAACCTACAATGGGCTTCACGTATTAAAGCTAAAAAATAAGCAATGGACACACCATAACAAACTAAAAGGCTTTGACATTTCCGCTCGATTTGTCGAAATTACTTCCGATACAACAGCCCTAGTAAGCCATGGGTACAAAGGAGTATTTAGCCTAACTTTTGATAAAGAATTCAATCAAGTTCAGCAGGCAAACATTTTACCCATAGAAAAAGGCCCTTCTAGCCTAAGTAAAATAAGTGGCAATACCTATTATTTTAATAAAGATGGATTTTATCATTTTGATGTTGCCAAGAACAAATTTGAAATAAACGAGCGAATTACAAGCATATTAAAAGAAGATGTGTTTACTGCCTGTAAAATGGAGGCAGTTAACGATAACCAGCTTTTTTTATTCGGAAAAGAATACATCTACAAACTCGAAAAAAACATTTTTTCTGAGGAATTTGAAGTCAGTAGATTTTTTATTGGAGAACTTATACGTAAGGATGTTTTAGGCTTCGAAAACATTGCGTTTTTGCAAGACAATAATTACCTCATTGGTGCAACAGAAGGATATTTAATCACCAATTTTTCTGCCCAACCCAAATTATCAAGTAACCTGATCATTAGTCGCATGACGACCAAGAATGTGTTGCAACAAACCAACGCCATAGATATCAACAACGAAAATGAGATTCCCTATGAGTTTAACAGCATCACCTTCGAATTTAGCTTGCCCGAATATCAATATAGCGACAAAATCAAATATCGCTACCTACTGGAGGGGTATAACAAAGATTGGAGTAAATGGGACAAAATGGACCAAATTACTTTTGGTAACTTAAGGTTTGGCAGCTATGTGCTAAACATTCAAGCCCGCATTAGCGATGATGAAATCACAACAATTTCGCGAAAGTTTACCATTTTAAAACCTTGGTATGCTACCAATGTGGCGTTATTTTCTTATGCTGTTTTGATCTTTTTTGTTGGGTTTACTGTTAATAAATCCTATAAACGTTATTACACCAAACAACAAGTAAGACTTATTCAGGAAAACAACCAAAAGCTCGAGTTGATTGAACTAAGAAACAATGAGCAGCTAATTCAACTAGAGAAAAAGAACTTGGAAGAAAATATTCAAAGCAAGAACAGAGAGCTTGCCATAGCTACGATGGCGATTGTGAAGAAGAACCAGTTTTTGCAAACCATACTACAGGATTTAGAAAGTATGCAATCTAATCCAGTGGTAACGCGGGTTATTCGGATTATTAAACGAAACTCCAAAAAAGACGACGACTGGGATTTTTTCCGTGAGGCATTTGATAATTCGGACAAAGACTTTCTTAAAAACCTAAAAATCAAACACCCTAAGCTAACGCACAACGACATGCGTTTGTGTGCTTACCTTAGGCTAAATCTTACGTCAAAAGAGATTGCGCCTTTGTTTAATATTTCTACCAAAAGTGTGGAGATAAAAAGGTACAGGTTGCGAAAACGCATGGACTTAGGTCGAGATGATAATTTGGTTGACTACATCATCAACTTATAATTTTCAAAACATCAAAATTACACCTCATTTTTTGATTTGTATATATTTTGTATAGGTGTATTTTTCGTATTTAATAATCTAGAAGTATAAATTTGAACGTTTTCTAAATAGATTTCCTATGAGAATAATCATTATTTCGCTTTTATTTTCCTTAGGCGGCATCGTGCACGCCCAACAATCAGTGAAGGGAACTGTTGTTGAATCAAGTACAGGCATCCCTATTCCTGGGGCGACAGTCCTTGTCAAAGGCAAGCAAATAGCCACCAATACAGACTTTGATGGCCTGTTTAACCTAAGTGGTGTTCAGCCAGATGACATATTGGTCATTTCTTCCATTGGTTTTAAAACTGTAGAGGTTGCTGTTGGTGCCAAAATAGACTTTCAAATTGCGTTGGAAGAGGAAGTAAGTGCGCTGGATGAGGTTGTCGTTGTCGGTTATGGCACACAGCTGAAAAAAGAAGTTACTGGTGCCGTTGCCATGATCAGTAGTGAAGACATAGAAAATATTAAACCAACACGTGTTGAGCAGGCACTACAAGGGCAAGTGGCAGGTGTTAATATTACCTCTCAATCGGGTGCACCCGGAGCAGCCTTGGACATCAGAATACGCGGTGTATCCACCAATGGCGATAACAAGCCGTTGATTTTAGTTGATGGAAACGTCATTGAAGAATTAAGTGTCATCAACCCAAGTGATATTGCCAGTATTACAGTCTTAAAAGACGCTTCTGCTGGTATTTATGGAACACGTGCTGCAAACGGGGTTATCCTTATCACAACCAAAACGGGAAAACGA
>JAURDG010000144.1 GCA_030828025.1 Flavobacteriaceae bacterium
CGGTTATGGCTATAATGAAGAAACAAAACCGTTGCTAAACACCTCTTATGGGTTTGTGCCATGGGACGATGCTCACCATCCTGATATTTCGCAAACAAATGGAGAATTGGATGGGCGATATATCTATATCAATGGGAATAATACACCGCGTATAGCCAAAGTGGATTTGACAACTTTTGAAACGACGGAAATTATTGAAATTCCCAATACAGCTGGAAATCACAGCTCGTCTTATGTGACTGAAAATACGGAATATGTTGTTGCAGGTACACGATTTGGTGTCCCCGTACCGCAAAGAGACATGCCCATAAACGAGTACAAAGGGAACTTTAAGGGAGCACTTACATTTTTAAAAGTGGACCCAGCAGATGGTGGAATGGACATTTCATTCCAAATTCTTATGCCTGGCTTTGATTATGACAAAGCACACCCAGGCAGAGGAGATTCGCACGGCTGGTTTTTCTTTACTACCTACAATACAGAAGAAGCCAGCACCTTGCTCGAAGTTAATGCTTCTCAAAATGACAAGGATTTTATTGCAGCTGTAAACTGGAAGAAAATAGAAGAATATGTACAAAATAATGTTGGGCGGCATAAAATACTACGGGAATACTCAGAGCAAACATTAGGGTGTCGAACCATGGGCGCAGGGCGTCTAGCCAGGGTTCGTTTTTTTCAAAATAGGTAGGCAAGGCTAAGAACATGGTGTTGCCAAAGGCAAAGCCAGCGATGCCGATTTTGAGCCAAAGGCTCCGTTTACTTTTTTGCTTTTGCGTCTTTTTTTGCGCTCCAAGGCTAAAATCAGGGGGGTATCCTAAACGGTCGAGCAACTCGGCAAGCTGTTGCATGCTGCAGGTATTATCGTCAAATACCAGATGTAAGGTTCGTTTTGAAAAATTTACATGGCTATGTATAATTCCTTTTTCAATGTGATGCAAATGCTCCAGCAGCCAAACACAAGCACTGCAATGGATATTGGGAATAGACAGCGCAACACGAACCTTCCCACCTTCTTTGAACTGTACCCAATGCGCCCACAGCGTTTCGTCTGCCAAAAAAGCGTAGCTCTTTTTTTTCTTTGGGGCTACCCCCTTTTGCGGATAATAGGTATAAAAGGAATCAAGCTGATGCTCGTGAATGATTTGGAATACGGTTTCGCAGCCTGCACAACAAAAAACAGGAATATCCTGATGGGTTTCTTCCACAGGTGTTTTGGTACCACAATGGTAACATTTGATGCGCTTCATCTGATATGTCAAAGGTCAGGATTGAAATAATTATAAAAACTGACATTTATCATGTTTTAGAATTCGGTAGTTTTTTGTACATTTATAGAACCAAATACTTACACTTATGTCTATATGTTGTGGTTGTGCACTTTCAAAAAATTTATGTTCAGGGACTGCGCTCCCCAAATTTGATTTGGTATCCTTTTCGGCTGGAGAAACCATTTTTGAGGAAAACACCTCGCTCAAAGGGGTGTTTTGCATTAAGCAAGGAATTTGTAAAATAGTAAAACTTAGCTGTCAGGGGAGCGAGCAAATCATACAGTTGTTGGGAAAGGATACGCTTCTGGGTATCAGGAGTATGGTAAACGAAGAAAAAACAAATCTTAAGGCGGTTGCCCTAACCCCTGTAAAGGCGTGTTTTTTACCCTCAGAATCTTTGGAACATTCTATACAACATGACCCTTCGTTTAGTGAATATCTTATTAAAACTCTAGCGGGTTATATAAAAGCCACTGACGAACGAATTGTTGCCATGGGACAAAACCAAGTACACGAGCGATTAGCGATGCTGTTGTGGTACTTAAACCGAGAATTTGGGATTAAAGAAAATGGGGAATTAAACATCTATATGAAGCGGGCAGAAATGGCAAACTTTATCGGCACCGCCACAGAATCTGTCATACGTGCGCTAAAGAGCTTTGAGCAGAATGGTTGGATAAAAAGCTGTGGTAAATCGTTACAAATTACAGACAAAAAAGCCTTAAAACATATTGCTAGAGGTTTTGCGATTGCTTCGCGTTAGGGCTTTTTTCTTTTAGTCAAAAATACTTGTTACTTTTATAACTGTTTTGTCCCAAATCATGAGCAGTGATACATTAAACTTAATACTATTTGCTGGAGCCATACACGGTCTTCTTTTCAATGTGGCAACTCTTGTTTACGCCTCTAGAAAAAGAATCACCAAAGCTATTTTATGTTTAAATGCTATAGTCCTTAGCATATCGCTCAATAATATTCAGGCATGGATGATTGGCAGAGATATTGAACTTCCTGGCTTTTTGTTACGCCATTTGGAAGTGCCGTGGTACTTTTTTGTCGTTCCCATGTTTTATTGTTTTCTGCTTCACTTTTTGCAGCTAAGAGCCAATTCCGATGCTGAAGTAAAGGGTCTTTTTGTTGTTTTTACGGCTGAAATTTTAATTAGAACTGCCGTTATTGGTTACTGCTATTATGTCTTGGGTTCCGCCCATATTATTGAAGAGTACAGACAAATCGAGGAAAGTGTAAACGCTGCTATTTCGCTATTTTATATGTATAAATCCTACCGAATTGTGTTCAGAAGGAAAGCAGAATACGCTTTTGTGCTTTCGTTTGATGCCTTGGTTTGGCTACGTCATTTTATGCGTTTGGGTGCTGTCGTTTTTTTGCTTTGGTTGTTGGCGATTGTGCTTTATCAATACCACAACAGCGTGACCATGTATTACCCGCTTCGCATAGGAAGCACCGTGCTGATTTACTGGATGGGCTATCAAGGGCTTATACGCTACAAGGTGCTTAAAGATAGGATACAATTGCGTGCGGAAATCAGGAGTAAGCCGATGAAACCTCACGATGAACGGTATAAACACGATACACACAATAAAACGCTTCAAGCAGTAGAGCAGTGCATTGTGGGCGAACAACTTTTTTTAAACCCGCATCTTGGCATTCAAGATGTAGCAGATGCCTTAACGGTAAGTGTAAGCAAACTCTCTAAACTGATTAGTACTCACAGCCAGTTTCATTTTTCCGATTTGGTAAATAAATATCGGGTACAGCACGCCAAAAGATTGCTACAGGACAAAGCCTTTGACCTATATACCATAGAAGCCATTGGTTTAGAAAGCGGGTTTAACTCCAAATCTGCCTTTTATACGGCCTTTAAAAAGGCCTTTAACCAAACGCCCTCAGCGTTCCGAAACACTGCCAATAGCTAGGCACAAGCTGTCCTGATTTCAGCATTTTGCTGAAATCAGCACTACAGATTAAAAGGGAATAGCCAACTTGAGAACAAAACGGTTCTTATGCGGGCATTATTCATAATACTTTTTGTAGGCTGCTTGGGTGTACAGGCGCAGGAGGATAAACTCCGCTATCACGGATTTTACGCAGAAGCCTTGTCATTACACCCTTTTAATACAGACGATTATGGCGCTTTGGTGGGCTTTGGTTTTGGTGTAAGTTTTAAATCACAAAAACATATTTTTCGGACTTACCTAACAGCTGCAATATATCCACTTATCTTCCTTGCAGAAAATCCTCCGCACTATGAAGAATTGGCATTTCTTTATGGTCGTGAATACAAACTTTCTGAGCGGATATCGGGAGATGTATTTTTGGGCGCAGCTTATTTTAATTTCAACAACGGCTGGGATAAGAAAACGACTTCTTTGGGTTTTCCTATCCATACTTCAATTCGCTATGCCCTAATGAACGAAGTTTCATTGGGCATTATGTACGGATTCAATGCAAACGCAAACAAACCGGTTCACCGTATAGGACTTTCATTTTATTGGAAACCAAAAAAATAAACACTTAATTTATGAAACCACTTTTTTTTACACTTCTTTGCTGTATAGCCGTACACAGCCAAACGATAACCAAATACTCCGCTTCGTTTAAGGGCACTATGGACATTTTTGCTGATAGGTTTGAAACAGGAATAGAACTCAATGCGTTTTCTAAGAGACATCTTTTTACCCTTGGATATTATTTTGATAGAGAAACC
>JAURDG010000191.1 GCA_030828025.1 Flavobacteriaceae bacterium
TCGCAAATAGCTTCTCTGAATTGAATCGTTCTCATAGCTGATTAAAGTGGCGCAAAAGTAGCAATAAAAACCCAACCTACAAAAGTGTGATAATTTGAAAAAATATTATGCGTGCATAATAAAATGAATTTTTTCTATTACTTTTGTGTCAAATATATAGCCCATGAATATTTTAGTATGTATTAGTCACGTTCCTGACACTACTTCCAAGATTAATTTTGTCGAAAATGACACCCAATTTGACACTGTTGGTGTGCAATTTATCATCAATCCTAATGATGAATTTGGACTCACCCGTGCGATTTGGTTTAAGGAAAAAACAGGTGCACAAGTGGACGTTATTCACGTAGGAACCGCAGCAGCAGATCCTACTTTACGCAAATGTTTGGCAATTGGTGCCGATAAAGCATATCGTATAGATACGACACCTCGTGACGGAGCCTGTGTTGCGCAAGAACTAGCTGCTTTTGCACAACAACATGCCTATGACCTTATCATTGCTGGACGAGAGTCTATCGATTACAATGGAGGCATGGTGCCCGGCATGCTTGCTGCGCTTTTAGACATACCGTTTGTTGCCAATTGTGTTGGCTTAGATGTTGACCAAGGAGTGGCTACCGCAGCACGAGAAATTGATGGTGGTCGCGAACAACTAAAGGCGTCATTGCCTTTAGTGATAGGCGCACAAAAAGGATTGGTTGAAGAGGCTGACTTGCGCATCCCCAACATGCGGGGCATCATGCAGGCACGACAAAAACCCTTTGAGGTAGTGCCTTCACAAAATGCAACGCCTAAAACCAAAGACGTATCTTTTGAAAAACCAATACAAAAAGCTGAAGTAAAGCTTATTCCCGCTGATAATGTCGATCAATTAATCGAGCTATTACACAACGAAGCTAAAGTCATATAATCTTATCTCATGTCCGTACTTGTATTTACAGAAACCGAAAACAACATATTAAAGCGCAACGCCGCTGAGGTTGCTTCCTATGGCGTCGCCTTAGCTGCTCAACTGAATAGCACATGCTCCGCCATTGCTTTTGATGCTACAGATGCTGAAAGTTTGGGGCATTACGGCATCTCCAAAGTGATTGATGTCGCGGGTACGCCCAAACACTTTGATGCGCACACGTACGCTGATATTATCGCTAACTATGCCCAAAATAATGGGGTTAATCAAGTAGTACTTAGCAGTAGCGCAGATGCAAAGTATTTGGCACCCATCCTGGCTGCCAAGCTAGGCGCAGCATACGTGCCAAACGTTGTTGCGCTACCCGAAGGTTCAACACCGCTAAAGGTGAAGCGATCTGCTTTTAGCAACAAAGCATTTGCATTCACCGAACTTTTGGCTGACTGCTCCATTATTGGTGTTGGAAATAATGCCTTTGGGGTTAAGGAGCAACCAACTTCTTGTACACTAACGTCATTTGCTGCTGATGGCTATACACCTAAGACGGAACAATTAGCCATTGAAAAAGTAACTGGAAAAGCCACGATTGCAGATGCTGATGTGGTTGTTTCTGGCGGTAGAGGGCTCAAAGGACCCGAAAATTGGCACTTGGTTGAAGATTTGGCTGAGGTCTTGGGTGCAGCTACTGCTTGCTCAAAACCCGTTTCCGATATGGGCTGGCGTTCGCATGACGAACACGTAGGACAAACAGGCAAGCCCGTAGCCACAAATCTGTACATTGCCATTGGTATTTCGGGTGCTATTCAGCATTTGGCTGGCGTAAATGCATCTAAGGTAAAAGTGGTCATCAACAACGATCCCGAAGCACCCTTTTTTAAAGCAGCCGACTATGGCATCGTCGGCGATGCCTTTGAGGTGGTTCCAAAATTGACAGAAAAATTGAAAGACTTTAAGGCGCAGCACTAGTTCCTTTATTTTTGTATTTTAGACTCCAATTAAGTTTTTAAAAACGCATGAGTCTTATTGAACTTCGGCTTAATCGAATTTCCTACAGTCAAAATCAGAGTGGTGCTTATGCCATGATTTTAGATGAAGTCAAGGGCAACAGAAAACTTCCTGTGGTTATTGGTGAGTTTGAAGCTCAATCGATTGCGGTGGCTTTAGAGAAAGAAATCAAACCACACCGCCCATTTACGCATGATTTGTTTAAAAACTTTGCCTTTCGCTTTGATATTATCATCAAGCGTGTGATCATCACCAAGTTGGTTGATGGCGTTTTTTATTCTAGTTTGATTTGTGAGCGAGATAAAATTGAGGAGATCATAGACTCTAGAACTTCAGACGCCATATCATTGGCACTACGGTTTCAAGCACCTATTTACACCCATGAACATGTTTTGGAAAGTGCTGGAGTTATTTTAGATCAAGACAATTTACCGCAAAAAGGAAATGTTTTTGATGAAATTTCGGAACCCGATTATCAAGACCTATCAATTCAAGAGCTTGAAAAAGCGATACAAAAAGCAGTAAAAAACGAGGATTATGAACGGGCAGCACAGCTTCGTGATGAAATTTCGAAACGCAACAACAACACATGACAACAAACGTTTATTCCAACTTAGAGCCCATCATTCAACATCAAGGAATGACCACCACAGGAATACTTCAGGGTTTGCTCGGTGTTTTCAGCCTGCTTGCCATTGCCTATCTGTTTAGTTCAAATAAAAAATATATCGCCTGGCGAACAGTCATCATCGGGCTTGGGCTACAATTTATTTTGGCTGTTGGTATTCTAAAGTTAAGTTGGGTACAATCCGTTTTTTCTGGTGTTGGTCAATTATTTATCAACATACTCGACTTTACTGCTGCTGGAAGCACCTTCCTTTTTGGCGATTTAATGAACACCGACAGTTACGGCTTTATTTTCGTTTTTCAGATATTACCGACGATTATCTTTTTTGCGGCACTTACTTCTTTACTTTTTTACTTGGGTATTTTACAGTTTTTGGTGCGAATACTTGCTAAGGCAACCACTAAAATACTTCGTATTTCTGGTGCA
>JAURDG010000155.1 GCA_030828025.1 Flavobacteriaceae bacterium
GAAAGAACAGCCGAAGAAAATTGCAAAGCCTTGTCCTCCCGATGTTAACGAAATTGGAAGAGGAACATGGACTCTTTTGCACACCATGTCAGTATACTTACCAGAGAGTGATTTAAGCCAACAACAGCAACAAGATGCCATAGACAGAGAAATTGACCGATTGATTCGGGAAGCCATTGCTGCCTCCAACAAAAAAGCAGGTGCGAAGACTACAAATTTTGTACTAACCCCAGAAGCAAAAGCCTTGGCAGCAAGCTTTGCTTCCAACAAAGGAAGATTACCTTGGCCTGTAGCCAAAGGTGTTGTTATTCAAAAGTTTGGCACCCAAAGGCATCCCGTTGTGCGCACCACCACCATCAAAAGTAACGGCGTTACCTTGTCTGTACCGCAAGGCGCTGAAGCCCGTAGCGTGTTTGAAGGTACCGTGTTAAATATCGTTCAGTTTAAAGGGAGTAATCCCATTGTACTTATCCAGCACGGAAACTACATCACCAGCTACAAAAACTTAAGTAAGGTATATGTGAAAAAAGGGGATCGGGTTGCTGCCAAACAATCTATTGGTGAAATTTACACCAATAACGATACCAACAAAACGACCCTTCAGTTTAGCTTGTTTCAAAACACAACCCCACAAAATCCAGCGTTGTGGTTGTATCAGATGAACTGATGTCTAGTTGATGATCAGTTTCATGAGTTGTTGTTGCTGGCCTTGATCAATTTGTAGTAAATAAATTCCATGGGTAAAGTGGCTAACATCAAGATAATTCGTAGTGGTCGTAACAAGCTGTAATTTTCCCGTCATGTCGTATAGCCTAACGTCTAAACTTTCCTTATTGTCTATGAAAAAAACAATTCCATTGGTCGGGTTTAGTTTTATACTTATTAAGTTGTTTTTAGAAAATGAAGTAGAGAGTACTGTATTACCAGCATTAGGAGTTGGGCTAGATGCACTATAGCTTCCATTAGTTTGCAATTGAAGTGAATGATTTGGCCCATCTGAGGCTTCGTTTTCATTATACTGCGTAGTTTCTCCAAGAGCAGTCAACAGTCCTGCATCGTCAGCTTCATCCGTATCGTAAACAAGAGCATCAACTAGATTGGTTGTAGTAGGGAGTGTGTTTGTTGGGAAATCAGATAGATTGGCTTGGTAAAGCGCTACTGCATCTGCACCATTTTGCAAACCAGACGAGTTTAAGGTTATAGATATCCCATTAACTCCAGAATCTCCTAAAGTAAAATATCCATTGCTATCTGTACTATACCCATCCAAATCATAAGCGGCATAACTTTTATCTCCATTTCCGTTAAAAAAAACCAAAACATAGCCATCAAGTGAATAGTTTGGGGTAGTGGAATACAATTCGATAAATTCAGCAGTATCAGTGCCAGGCGTGTCAGAATCCAATTCGCTAATGACTAATGACTGTGCGTTTACTGTGGATATTAGTGTAAAATATATGAGCAAAAAAGTAGATTTCATTGTTCAGAGATTTGGACTTCTAAAATACAAAAAATCTGCAAATGGATTTTTTGCCTTGTAAAAACGAGAAAACTAGCGGAGCTTCGCTATGTATTTCCCCACCATATCAAACTCGATATTTACCAAATCGCCCACCTGTAGTTGGTGAAAAACTGTATGCGCATAGGTATAAGGAATAATGGCAACGCCAAACGAATGTGACTCGGAACCCACAACGGTCAGGCTGGTGCCGTTGACACAAATAGAGCCTTTTTCAATGGTCATGTTTGGGGAGCTTTCGGCATAGGAAAACCGAAAAAGCCAACTGCCGTTTTGGTCTTCAATAGAAGTACACGTAGCTACTTCATCCACGTGACCTTGCACCAAATGACCATCTAAGCGATCGCCTAATCGCATGGCACGTTCCAAATTGATTTTGTCGCCGACAGACCATTGCTTCAGTGCTGTTTTATCGAGTGTTTCTTGAATTGCCGTCACGGTGTATTGATTGCCATTTAGGGCAACAACCGTCAGACAAACGCCGTTGTGTGCCAAACTTTGATCAACCTTTAGCTCATGTGTGATGCTGCTCGAAAGCGTGTAATGCACATTTCCGCCATCGCGTTCAATGTGCTTGATTGTACCCATTGTTTCGATAATTCCTGTAAACATAGCCCTTGAATCTGTACCTTTGTCAGGCAAAAATACACAAAATGCCTGCCATCCCCATTCTCGCAATTTCTGTTGGTGATCCAAATGGGATTGGCGTAGAAATTATTCTCAAGACGTTTTCAGACACCGAATCCTTTGCGCACTGTATTCCGGTAGTGTATGCCGACTTGGAGTTTATGGAGGCACAACAGCAGCGTTTTAAAACAACTGCGCCGTTAAGGCCCTTGACGGATACCCTTAAAAAAGGAAGGTTGTATGTGGCATCTATTTGGGATAAGCCGCCCAATATTTGCTATGGCGAACAAAGCACGCTTGCTGGTCAAGCGGCCTTTACATCTCTGGAAGCTGCCGTGCAATCCGTAAAAGAGAAGAAAGCTGATGCGCTGGTAACGGCACCCATACACAAAGCCGCTATAAAAAGTGACGCGTTCCCTTTTGCTGGACATACACACTATTTGGCAGCAAAATGGGGCGGGAAAGCCTTGATGATTTTGGCGCATGAGCAGTTGAGGGTTGCCCTAGCAACAGACCATATTCCGCTAAAAGATGTTAGTAAGCAGGTCAATAAATCCCTATTAAACGAAAAATTGCGTCAACTCCATGCTGCTTTAAGCAACGATTATGGCTGCAAAAGCCCCAAAATTGCTGTTTTGGGGCTCAATCCGCATGCTGGCGACCAAGGTGTTATTGGTCGTGAAGATGACGACATTCTCAGCCCGGTAGTCACAGACTTGACGCGCCAAGGGCTTCATATTGCTGGGCCTTATGCTGCCGATGGTTTTTTTGGGCAACAGCAATACAAAAAGGTTGATGCGGTGCTGTCTTGTTATCACGATCAGGGGTTGGTCGGGTTTAAGGCATTGGCTTTTGGAAAAGGGGTCAATTTTACCGCAGGGCTTCCTTTTGTGCGTACTTCTCCAGATCACGGAACAGCATTTGATATTGCAGGAAAAGGGGTTGCTTCAGAAACCTCAATGAGAAACGCCATTTACTTAGCCATAGATGTGTATAAATCTAGAATGTCTCACAAAGAAAGTTTACGCAACAGTTTAGAGGTGAGACCCCCCAAGGAAAAACATAAAGAAGCGACAAAACATAAGGGTTTGAAAAAAAATTAATAACTTTGCCCACCCTTTTTAAAATTAGGTAATGAATAAAAGCTTTGACATACCTTTCGTTGGTTTAAAACAAGGCAAACATCATTTCAAATTTGAGGTGGGTAAAACGTTCTTTGATGACTTCCCTTTTTCATTAATAGAAGATGGGGAATTGATGGCTGAGGTGGAATTAGATAAAAAAGAAACCATAATGATTTCGAACTTTATTGTTCATGGTAACGTAAAGGTGATTTGCTCAAGGTGCAATGAGCTTGCGGATATAGACCTGAATGATACAATGATAAATTATTATAAATTCGGAACAGAGTCAGAAGAAGACGAAAACCTTTTTGTTTTATCTCCCGATGAATACAAAATTAATGTAGCTCAGCAAATTTATGAACTTGTTACCGTTGCATTACCCTCAAGCCCAAAGCATAAAAAAGGCGAGTGTAATAAAGAAATGGTGGAGTTAATAAAGAAGTATCAGTCAAAAGAGAAAAAAGAAGAGATTGACCCAAGATGGGAAAAGTTAAATAAATTGAATTAATAATA
>JAURDG010000096.1 GCA_030828025.1 Flavobacteriaceae bacterium
AAATTCTTCGATGTTTTACTTTCCTCGTTCCATGTATCACCTGCATATCCCATAAATAAGATATAATCGTCGGCATCAAAAGAACCGTCCTGCTCACCGACAACCCAAAGTGCGTTTTCATGCAAGGTTTCCAAGGATGAATCTAGCTGAAGTGGTAGCATTTGACCACCACGACCATAAATTCGAATGGTTCTTGGGTCGATGTTATTTACAGGTATTCCCAAGTCTTGAAGAAATTTTGCTGTTAACTTTTGGACACCCGTTTCGGTTACCGAAAACTGATGCCAGGAAGAAAATGAAGCATCTAAAAAAGGGTGAATATCAGGCTGTTGTGCAGCTAGCTTGGGCAGTAATACCAACATAGATAAACGCAGTACTGTAGCTAAAATATGACGCATGGTGTAAAGATAACGACAATGTGATATTATTCGTATTTTTGAAGACGAAATACGATTTAATTCAACTGTACGTTATCTCTGTAATATATGGGTTTAATTATTCGTATATTGCCGTGTTGTTATGATTCGAAATACAAAAATGAAAGCATACATTAAAATTCACACTTCGCTCCTCCTTGTTTTCCTGTTGGTTGGCTGTAGCTCAAATAAACAAAGCTCCAACGTTTCTCAAGCAACTGGTCTTGAAATCAATTCTAGCCGTGGAGGATTTCAATACAAAACTAAGTACAAAGGACAAGAGGCTGGCCCAGGATTGATATTTATTCCGGGCGGAACTTTTGTCAAGGGCAAAGTTCAAGACGATGTCATGCGCGACTGGAACAATGCACCTGTCCGTATTCAAGTGCGGTCTTTCTATATGGATGAGACCGAAGTTACCAATATGATGTATATCGAATATTTGGACTGGCTTGAACGCGTGTATAAAAAAGCTGGGGATGCTTATAACGATATTTACATAGCTGCCCTTCCTGATACGATGGTTTGGCGTAGTCCATTAGGCTATAACGAAGATATGGTCAACAACTACCTGAGACATCCTGCCTTTAGAGATTATCCTGTGGTAGGCGTTAGCTGGCAGCAAGCGGTCAATTACGCAAAATGGCGTACCGATCGTGTAAATGAACGAAAATTAGAAAGTGAAAACTTTTTACCAAGAGGATTTAGCCTTCAAAATGATACCATTGCAGCGAACGCTCAATTTAATACTCAAGCCTATTTACGTGCTCCCGATCAAGTGTTAGGAGGAAATATAGGTGATATTGCACCTGAGAAAAGAGGTAGAAGTCGAGATTCTGTAAGTTTAAATGTAGCCCGTGTTGAAGACGGACTGCTATTGCCGCAGTATAGACTGCCCACAGAGGCAGAATGGGAATACGCTGCCCTTGGATTGTCTGGGATTAGAGAATACAATAGCTACAGAGGTAAAAAGAAATATCCTTGGTCTGGAGACTCCACTCGTTCAACCAAAAGAAAAAATGAGGGCGATCAATTGGCAAACTTCAAGCAAGGCAAAGGAGACTACAGCGGAATCGCTGGCTGGTCTAGTGATGGTGCTGATATTACGGCACCTGTTCGCCTGTACCCAGCAAACGACTACGGACTACATGGAATGGCAGGCAATGTAGCCGAATGGGTAGCAGATGTGTATAGACCCATTATCAATAATGACGTCTCAGACATGAATTACTACAGAGGAAATATTTACACAAAGCCTATTGGACCCGACGGTAAAACCGAAGTTATCAAGGATGCGGACATTGATACCATGCCCAACAACAAGCTATACGTCAAGTCACTTCCCGGCGAAGTGCAATTTTCGGAAATTGATGAAGATGATGCTAAGCTAAGACCTAATTTTAAACGTGCGTATAACCCTGACTTTTTGGACGGTGACGATGAATCTAACTTACCCAATGCAGGTGAAATGTACAAGTTTGCCGTAGATGAAAATGATAAGGTCATCACAGAACAAGATAAAGTCAAATCACTCGTTTCTGACCAAACAAGAGTCATTAAAGGCGGTTCATGGAAAGATCGTGAATACTGGTTAGACCCAGCGCAACGCCGCTATCTACCCGAGTTTATGGCTGCTGATTTTATTGGCTTTCGTTGTGCCATGTCGTATATGGGTGAAAGCAAAATGAAAAAGCGTCCACGCGACTAACACATGACTTCACTCGAGGAAGTTTACAGTCTATTTTTATCATCATCGGGAGTACAAACCGACAGTAGAAAAGTAGCCAAAAATCAACTTTTTTTTGCGCTGAAAGGTCCTCATTTTGATGGAAATCAGTACGCTGAAGCTGCGCTTAAAAGAGGGGCTATCGCTTGCGTTGTGGATGATGCCGGCTTGGCAGAAAGCAATCCAAAATTTATACTAGTTGCTGATGTATTGCATTGCTTACAAGAGCTCGCCAATCACCACAGAAAACAGCTTGACATTCCAATAATTGCCCTTACGGGAAGTAATGGCAAAACCACCACTAAAGAACTCATCCATGCTGTGCTAAGCACCACACATCAAGTGTTGGCTACTGATGGAAACCTGAACAACCATATTGGTGTACCCTTAACACTTTTACGGCTAAACAAAACGCATAGCCATGCCATCATTGAAATGGGTGCCAATCATATTAGGGAAATTAATTTTCTGTGTACGATTGCCCAGCCAACGCATGGGCTAATAACCAATGTTGGTAAGGCGCACTTGGAGGGATTTGGCTCCGAGGAAGGCGTATTGCAAGGAAAAACAGAATTATACCAGTATCTAAAAAAAACAAATGGGTGCGCTTTTGTGCATGAAGATGACACCAAACTGATGCATGCATTAGGTGAAATTCCATCGGTAAATTACAGCACAAAATCCTTTGAACTCGTGCAAGAGCAACCCACGATAGTACTCAAGTTTAAGCAGCACCCCTTTAAAACGAATTTGGTAGGAAGCTACAACCTTGCCAACATAGCTGCTGCAGTCGCTGTAGGTACTTTCTTTGATGTTCCATTCGCAGCTATTTTTCAAGCAATTGAAAATTATGTGCCAAATAACAACCGCTCGCAGTTAATGGTAAAAAATGGAAAAAAGTTAATCTTAGATGCCTACAACGCAAACCCGACCAGTATGCGTGCTGCGGTCATTTCTTTTAGTCAACAAAAAGGTGAAAAAGCACTTATTTTGGGCCATATGGCGGAACTTGGTTTATACGAAAACCAAGAACATCATGAATTGGTTGATATGGTAAGCAATCTTGATTTTGAAACATGCTACTGGATTGGAACGCCCTACAAACCATTGGTAAAAGAAAATTGGTTTATTGATGTGACTTCATTTAATGATTACCTTCAAAATAATCCTATTGAGGAACGCCAAGTTTTAATCAAAGGATCACGAAGTGCTGCACTTGAGAAGGTACTGGACTTTATATAATGGCCAAATCACTCATTTTTATTGGACTATTATGTGTTTTAGTAGGGCTTGGATGGTTAGCAACCGAACAATTTAGCTATAAAAACCCCTTAGATTTTAGTTGGGAAAAAGGAAAAACCAAAGTGTATTTCCCCTTGGGAACATCCATACTTATAAGCCTAGTGCTAAGTTTGATTTATTATTTCTTTAAAAAATTATAACCCTGTAGAAAAATAATCTATCGTTAGGGTGGTCATCGCTTTAATTCCCGTTTCTAGTGCCGAATCATCCACATAGAAATCGGGGGTGTGGTGTGGTGCAGCCTTACTGGCATCCACACCTTGCTTGCTACCGCCTATAAAAAAATAAATTCCTGGAACTTCTTTTTGAAAAAATGAGAAGTCTTCGGCTCCGGTTCTGGCATCCATTGACTTGACATTCTCGGCACCACACACTCTCTTGAGTGAGGGTAACATTTTGTGGTACAGTTCTGGATTATTGTAAGTCACGGGATAGCTATTTAAAAAGGTCAACTTAGCGCCTACATTGTTTGCTGCAGCCACATGTGTTACGACTTCATCCAATCGTTTGAGCACCACATCACGCATTTCATCGTCTAGGGTTCTTATAGTACCCAACATATACAAATCTTCGGGGATAATGTTGCTCCGCACACCTCCATGAATGCTACCAATAGTAACCACCGCAGCAGCTTTAGTAAGCGGCATACTTCTACTAACAATTGTTTGGATTGAATTTATCATTTGTGATGCCGTAATGATAGGGTCGATTCCTGTCCAAGGTGTTGACCCATGTGTTTGTACTCCTTTTAAATCGATACGAAACTCATCAACGGCAGCCATAATCGACTCGGGTTTTAGCTTTACTTGTCCAACTGTAGTTTGCGCACTGATATGCAAGCCAAAAATAACATCAACATCTGGGTTTTTTAAAACCCCTTCTTTAACCATTAGTTCAGCACCACCCTCTTCTCCAGGCGGCGATCCTTCCTCGGCAGGCTGAAAAATAAACTTAACCTGTCCAGGTATTTTATCTTTTAAGGCATACAAAACTTTGGCGGTAGCCAACAGTATGGCGATATGCGTATCATGCCCACAGGCATGCATTACTGGCACCTCTTCTCCATTATAGATACCTTTCATGGTCGAAGCCCAAGGAATGTCGGCTCTTTCTTTTACGGGTAAGCCGTCAATATCTGCACGAAGTGCCACTACAGGACCAGGTTTTCCAGCATTTAAAACCGCAACAACGCCCGTTTTGGCAATACCTGTTTGTGGTTTTAATCCAATTTTTTTTAACTCTTGTGCTATGCGCTCAGCAGTCTTGAATTCTCTGTTGCTCAACTCGGCATGTTGGTGAAACCAATGCCGAAGTTCTATGGTCTTAGCAAGATTATTTTGGATTAACTCATGGAGGGTTGTATCCATCTCTTGTGCATGACAAAAGAAAATAGAAAAACAAAAGAAAAGGATGGGTGTTTTCATGGGGTATTATTTTACCCCATGAATGTACTAAAAATTTTTCTAGAACCCGCATGATTTCTGTGTTCACACAGATAAACACCTTGCCAAATACCCAATTGGGGAACGCCATCTTTGATGGGAATACTGACCGAATTGCCCAAAATACTGCTTTTGATATGCGAAGTCATATCATCGGGGCCCTCTAAAGTATGCGTGTAGTGCTTGTCTTCTTCGGACACCAGCTTGTTGAAATGCGTTTCAAAATCGTCTCGTACGCTAGGGTCTGCATTTTCATTTATGGTTAGACTTGCCGAAGTATGCTTGATAAACAGGTGCAATAAACCGCTTCTTTTTGGCAGTTCAGCCATAACATACGAGGTGATCAGATGAAAACCTCGAGAAAAAGGCGGTAGGCTTATTTCTCTTTGAATAACCATGAGTTGTGGGTCATATTGGATTCGAACCAATGACTTCCGCCCTGTCAAGGCGACACTCTGAACCAACTGAGTTAATGACCCGAGCAGCAAAAATAGGCAAATTCATTCTATTGCGTAAGTTTGCACCAAAAGAACTATGATACACTATTCACGGAGCGATATTGACCAAATGGATAAGATTTATCGGCTAAATCTCATCAACAGTTGTACTGGCTTTAAATCGGCTAATCTTTTGGGTACCAAATCAATAAATGGTATAAGTAATGTAGCCGTGTTTAGTAGCATCACCCACCTAGGAAGTAATCCCTCGCTAATAGGCTTTGTTTTACGTCCCACAACAGTTCCACGAGACACCTACCGAAACATCAAAGACACAGGGATCTTTACCGTAAATCATATTCATCAATCCATTATTGAGGATGCGCACCATACTTCTGCTAAATATCCAGATGATATTTCAGAATTTTCCAAAACAGCTTTGGAGGAAGAATATTTGAATGACTTTGAAGCTCCCTTTGTAAAAGGAGCAAAAATTAGGTTGGCGTGCCGCTTTCTAAATGAGTACAAAATTAAAGAAAATGACACCTTGCTCTTGGTAAGCTCCATTGAGCATATATTTATTGCTGATCAAGATATTCAG
>JAURDG010000111.1 GCA_030828025.1 Flavobacteriaceae bacterium
CCTCTACTTCTTCACGGGTAATTTGTAAGTTGTATTCTTGAATTAATTTTGACTCGATTAGTTGGTAGCGCAATCCTCGTTCAGCCTTGGTGTATTCGGCGGCTGCATCATCGGCAGAGATGGGATTTTCGCCAGCGGTTTGCATCCATTTTTTTAAAAAATCAGCGGGTAACGAGAACTTGGTGTTGTCAATTAAGTGTTCGGTCATATCGTTAATAAACTTTTGATTGGCTTGACTTTCAAAATGCCCAATAGCATCCGCCTTTAGCTTTTCTTTGCATTCGGTCACGGTCTTGACGGCATCTTTTCCAAACACCTTGTCAAAAAATTCTTGATCTAGCTCGGCCAAGCCCCGTGCATTGCGTTCTTGTAGTGTAAGCGAAAGCTCAACATCTTTTTCGGGAACAGTACCCATCACGCGACGCAGCACATATTCTTCTTTAAAAAGCCCTTTTGATGACAATTTAATAATGTCACCAATCGTCGCATTTTTTAGTGCAGTCAAGGCTTTTTTACTCTTGACTTCGTCAGCGGTAATCGTCGCACTTTTGTTGTCTTCTACACCCTCAAAAAACACACTAAACGTCAGCTCTGTATCCGATTTAATCTCATTGGTTGGCGTTAGGGAGCCATACTGCTTCTGTAGGCGCTCCAACTGTTCGTTAACAAATTTATCATCTGCTTGGATTTCGTAGCGGATAACTGGACGTTTATTGGGTAGCTTGACCTCGACTGTAGGCGCAAGACCCAACTCAAAATCAAAAGAAAAACTATCCGCTGCCCAATCAATGGTTTCGACTGGAACAGGGAGAGGATTTCCAAGAATATCTATTTTTTCTTTGTTCAAATAGTCGTTAAGCGATGCTTGCAAACGTTTGTTTACTTCATCAACCAACACGGCTTGACCATATTGCTTTTTGACAACACCCAAAGGAATATTTCCTTTTCTGAATCCTGGGATGGTAGCCCGCTTGCGGTAGTCGGCTAAAACCTTATCTACTTGCTGTGCTACATCTTCTTGGTCGATTTCAATGGTAAGGACGACATTAAGTGCATCTATGTCTTTTCGAGTAACGTTCATCTTTTTATTTTGATAGCTGGCAAAAGTAGGCTATTTTCAGGCATGGTCAAAGTCAGTTTTTGGCAGGTGCTATTGCTAAAAAATCATGCAATGCTTGCGTAAAGCCTTTGGGGTTTTCGGCATGAAGCCAATGACCCGCTTTGGGAATCTTAATCACCGCTGCATTTGGGAAATATTTTTGTATTTCACCTAGATCGTCTTCGCTGATATAATCAGATTGCACCCCAGCCAAAAAAAGTGTTTCCCCTTCGAAAACTCCTTTTGGTGGCGCAGCACCTATCTCGGGTAGTCGTGCTGCTAGTGCTTCTATGTTACAGCGCAGTTTTAGCGATTTTTTTTCTGCCGTCCACGCTAGATTCTTCAACAAGAATTGCCGAACACCAACTTGAGAAACAAAAGTCTTTAGGGCTTCATCTGCATCGTTTCTAGAAGTCAGTTGCATGCGATTGATATGCAACATACCCTCAATTATTGCACCAAATTTTTGGGCAACATCATAGGTTTTTGGCGCAATATCGGCTACGATAAGTTGGTTGATACGGTTGGGATAAAGCAATGCCAAGGTCATGGCGGTTTTGCCACCCATGGAATGTCCCAAAACTGTGGCGCGGTCTATATTGTGTGCATCCATATAGGCAATCACATCAGCAGCGAGTAGTTGGTAATTAAATGCAGCACTGTGAAAACTTTTCCCGTGATTTCGTTGATCGAGTGCGTGTACGGTAAAGTGCGCAGACCAATAGTTGGCATGCGTCCTCCAATTGTCCGAGGTGCCCAAAAAACCATGCAAAATAAGCAGATGGTTGCCTTGACCATTAACCGTGCTGTGAATTAATGGTTCGATAGCTTGGCGATGTATTGGTTGATGACGTTTTCGAGCCCAAAATAAAGTGACTCACAAATCAACGCATGCCCAATGGAAACTTCCAATAAACCTGGAACTTCTTGAGCAAAAAACTTGATGTTCTCAAGGCTAAGATCGTGACCGGCATTCAGCCCAAGTCCAACTTCGTTGGCTTTTGTTGCTGCAGCAACAAAAGGAGCAACGGCTGCTTTAGGGTTGTTCGGATATGTTTGTGCATAGGCTTCTGTGTATAATTCAATGCGATCTGTGCCCGTAGCCACTGCCGCTGCTACTTGGGCTTCGTCAGGGTCAAGGAATATAGACGTACGGATACCATTTTGCTTAAATTCTTGAATGACTTCGCACAAAAAAGATTTGTGCGTGATGGTATCCCAGCCGGCATTGGAGGTAATGGCGTCGGGTGCATCAGGAACAAGTGTGACCTGGGTAGGCTTAACGGCACATACCAAGTCTATAAACTTTGAGTTTGGATTTCCCTCAATATTGTATTCGGTGGTAATGACGGAGGGAAGATCACGTGCATCTTGATACGTAATATGTCTTTCGTCAGGTCTGGGGTGAACAGTAATCCCATGTGCGCCAAAAGCTTGCGCATCTCGAGCTACCGCCAAAACATTGGGCTGATTTCCACCACGTGCATTGCGCAGCGTGGCGATTTTGTTGATATTGACGCTTAACTTGACCATCTATTTTTTTTACAAAAATATAACATAATGTGCCTTTCATCATTTTGGTCTAAATTTGCCCTATGAGAATTGCTATTTACAGTTTGATTCGTGACCGAGCAACGCTAACTATTGTTGCTAAAATTATTGCTTTTTTTCGTGATAAAAATACCGCTATTCAGGTAGAAAAGAAACTACAGAATCATGTTGATGGTGCTGCCGTCACAGTTTTCGAATCACATGAAGATCTGGATGCAGCAACAGACGTGTTTTTTGCTGTTGGTGGTGATGGCACCGTATTACGTGCGCTAAACTATGTTCGTGAAAGCGGTGTTCCAGTAATTGGCATTAATACAGGGCGATTGGGGTTTTTGGCAACCGTACAACCTAACGAAATCGATGGCATTTTAGTGGATATCCTGGCGCGAAATTACCATGTTGAATCCCGAAGTATTTTGGAAATAAAGACCGATCCGCCTCATCTAGCGCTTGAAAAATTTCCGCTCGCACTCAATGAGGTTTCCATTGCGCGTGAAAACACCACTTCGATGATCACCATTCATACAGAAATAGATGGTGCTTACCTAAATGTGTATTGGGCAGACGGCTTGGTGGTGGCGACACCTACTGGCTCTACAGGGTATTCACTAAGTAGTGGCGGACCCATCATCGCTCCTGAAAGTAAAAATGTGGTATTAACACCCATAGCACCGCATAACCTAAATGCCAGACCTTTGGTTGTTTCAGAGGATGTAATCATAAAAACCCACGTTGAAGGCAGAGGAGATTCGCACCTTGTATCGTTAGACGCCAGGTTGTTTTCATTGCCGATGAAAACAAGTATATCTATTAAAAAAGCCGAAAATCCCATGAAATTTATACGGTCAAACCAGCATAGTTTTTTTCACACCTTGCGCACCAAGCTACTTTGGGGACAGGACAATCGGAACTAACAATATTTTCGTGGCAATTCAGTTATGCCTATAAGATTCTAATGAGACAGTCGCTCTTTTTGTGTTTTTTGTGTGGTGTATTCATGCACAGCAGTTTTGCCCAACGGCACGAAATAGGTGTGTTGGCTGGTGGCGTGAATTATATTGGTGAAATTGGCAACACCCAATATTTTGCCCCTAAAGAAATGGGGTACGGTTTGATTTATAAACGCAATTTTACCCAACGCATTGGGCTTCGGGCTCAGCTCTTGACCGGCAGGTTTGGCGCCAACGACCTTGATGCAAATACACAAGAACGAATCAATCGAGGCTATTCTTTCACAAACTCCTTCACAAGTATCGGGGTGGGCGTTGAGGTCAACTATGTGGACCTGCCCATTGGCGATTTTGGCACTTCTTTTACACCCTATTTACACCTTGCCTTGCAACGAATTGTTATCGACGATATTTATTTCCCTTATGGCGATAAAACACCTGTTGCCCATGGCAAACAAATAACCATGGGAGTACCTTTTGGTGCAGGTGTTAAGGTGAATATTGGGCGATTTTGGGTTGTTGCACTCGAGGTTCAGCCGCAATTTACCTTCACGGATAATCTGGATGGAAGCTACCCAAATTTGGAAAAACAACCTACAGCAGAACGTTTTTCCACTACTTTAAGCAGTGATTGGCTTGTTTTTTCAGGGATTTCTATAACTTACGCCTTTGGAAGACTGCCGTGTTGCAGAGAATAAAAAAATGAGTTTGACCAACAAATTAGATATGAATGCCTTACCTGCACACATTGCCATCATCATGGATGGCAATGGTCGTTGGGCAAAAAAACAGGGGCAAATCCGCATACGTGGACATCAGGCTGGGGCAGAAGCCGTGCGCAAAACTGTTGAAGAAGCAGCACGGTTGGGCATCAATCATCTTACGCTTTATGCCTTTTCTACCGAAAACTGGAACAGGCCCAAAAAAGAGGTGAATACACTTATGCGTCTGCTGGTCAGTAGTTTACGCCGCGAATTGAAAAGAATGCAAAAGAATAATATTCGTCTTAATGCCATTGGCTCACTAGAAATGCTCCCCAAAAATGTGCAGGATGAATTAGCTGAAGTCATTGAAAAAACGAAAACAAATACTGGAGTAAATATCACCTTGGCATTGAGTTACGGAGCTCGTGAAGAAATTAAGCAAGCCGTTGTCGAAATAAGCCAAAAAGTTAAAAATAATATAATTCAAGTCGAAAGTATTGATGAAACCATAATAAATGAGCATCTTTACACCCAACATCTGCCCGATGTTGATTTGCTCATTCGCACGAGCGGTGAGGTTAGAATAAGTAATTTTTTGTTATGGCAAATTGCCTATGCTGAATTATATTTTACAG
>JAURDG010000079.1 GCA_030828025.1 Flavobacteriaceae bacterium
GATAACCCTATGGAACCAAAAATCTTTTGGGCAAACCAAAATTGAAGCATTCCCAAAAACATAAATATACCAGCCAAACCAAAACCAAGGTGCCAGCCTACTTTTTCGCCTATATAACCACAGAGTAATATACCCAAAAAGGCACCGGCATTAATCCCCATATAAAAAATGGTATAGCCACCATCTTTTCGCCGATCGCCGTCTTTATACAATTGCCCAACAATAGAGGAAATGTTGGGCTTAAAAAATCCGTTTCCAACAACCAATAACCCGAGCCCTAAATAGAAAAAAGAATCGGTAAAGGTTTCGAGTGCCATAGAAGCATGTCCCAAGGTCATAATAAACGCACCGAGTACTGTAGCATTGCGGTATCCTAAGAATTTATCTGCCAAAAATCCACCGAGTATCGGAGTCAAATACACCAGTCCTGTGTACCAACCATAAAGGACAAGAGCGTCCTCTCTAGACCACGCCCAACCCTCATTTAAAAGAGATGAAGTAAGAAACAAGACCAGTATGGCACGCATGCCATAGTACGAAAATCGTTCCCACATTTCGGTGAAAAATAAAACAAATAAGCCTACAGGGTGACTCAAGATGGTCTTTTGATTTAGAGCGGAACCGCCAAATTGTGCTTCCATAATTAAGTTGTTGTTTGGTAAATATAGGATTTTTGGGGGAAGTTGACCTTTCATGAACAATCGTATCTTTGCCAAATGAACAAGAGCGTAGGGCAACAGGCATTGGTTTCGGGGTTTTCCAAAAAAACCAAAGCCGAAAAGATCGCATGGATAAGTGCGCAATTCGCAAACCCACAACAAGCAACCGAACTTTTGGAAACCTACACCCACCCCGACCCAAACGTTCAAAACCTCCACGACGACTTTATCGAAAACGCCGTTGCCAATTTTTACCTACCCCTGGGTGTAGCCCCTAACGTTATCATCAACGGCAAAACGCTCACCATCCCCATGGCAATCGAAGAAAGCTCTGTGATAGCTGCCGCCTCAAATGCTGCGAAATTCTGGGCAGACAAAGGCGGATTTACTGCCGAAATTTTAGGCACAGAAAAAGTAGGGCAAGTCCATTTTATTTTTGAAGGAAACCCTGCCAAACTGCAAACCTTTTTTGATACACACCAATCCGATTTACTAAAATCAACTGATGACATTACCAAAAACATGCGTGCGCGTGGTGGTGGGATTACAGCATTAACCCTAGCCAATAAGACAGCTTTGCTGGAAGGTTATTTTCAGCTGGATGTGCGTTTTGACACCAAGAACGCTATGGGGGCGAATTTTATCAATTCGTGTTTGGAGCAATTGGCAACTACCCTTCGAGAATTGGCATTAGAGTACGAGGCTTTTTCACAAGAGGAAAAAGAAATCGAAATCGTGATGAGCATCTTGTCCAATCACGTGCCCAATTGCTTGGTTCAGGCATCGGTTTCTTGTCCTGTAGATTCATTATTAGCAACACCAGAAGAAAGCCAACTTTTTGCAGAAAAGTTTGTACAAGCGGTGCGCATTGCTGAAGTAGAACCCTACCGTGCAGTAACCCACAACAAAGGCATTATGAACGGCATAGACGCCGTGGTAATTGCGAGTGGCAACGATTTTAGGGCAGTTGCTGCCGGTGTACATGCCTATGCAGCCGCCAGCGGACAATACCACAGCTTGTCAAGAGCTGAAATTAAAGAAGGTGTTTTCCATTTTTCGCTAACGCTTCCGTTGGCCATTGGTACCGTAGGTGGACTGACCAAATTGCATCCTTTGGTGCAGTGGAGTCATGAATTGATGGGCTTCCCCAATGCCGAGGAATTGATGCAAATCATTGCAGTAGCTGGATTGGCACAAAATTTTGCTGCCGTAAAAAGTTTAGTAACAACCGGCATTCAACAAGGGCATATGAAAATGCATTTGCTCAATATCCTCAATCAACTTGGTGCCACAGAAACTGAAAAGAAAGCTATCATAAAGTATTTTATCAAAAACACCGTTTCGCATCATGCGGTGGTGGAAGCTCTAGAAAAACTTCGTGCCGAATGAAATTTTTTGCACACGGGAAATTGTTGCTCACCGCCGAATATGCCGTTTTGGGTGGCGCAACTGCCTTAGCAGTGCCTACCAAATTGGGGCAATGGCTAGAAGTGAACGCCACTGACACCCCCGAAATTAGGTGGAAAAGCATAGACGAAAAAGGTGCCGTTTGGTACGAAAACCAATTCGATAAAACCACTTTTATGCCACGCCAACAAAATAATGTTGGAAATAGGTTACAAGAGTTGTTTTTGGAAATCGTAGTCCAAAATCCGAATGCTTTTACAAACTCAACTGGGATTTCTTTTGTCAGTACACTCGATTTTAACAGGGCATGGGGACTAGGAAGTTCCTCTACGCTCATTTCATTATTGGCACAATGGGGAAACGTAAATCCGTTTCAACTTCAACAACAGGTGTTTGGCGGTAGTGGTTTTGATGTGGCGTGTGCAACCGCCAAGGGTTCCATCCACTACACCCGTACGAATCCAATACAACCTACGATCACTCCAATTGATTTTTCACCAAATTATAAAGACCAGTTATTTTTTGTGCATTTAAACCAAAAACAGGATAGTCAAGAAGCGGTAGCACAATTTGACCGTAATCGCTTAACCCCATCAAAACTGGCGGAAATCAGCAGGCTAACGGAAACATTCAGCACAGCCGAAAACGTTGAAAATTTTCAAGAACTCATGCGAACTCACGAGGAACTTATTGGTGGGTTACTAGGAGCAACTCCCATTCAACAACGTCTTTTTTCGGATTATATAGGTGCTGTAAAAAGCCTTGGTGCTTGGGGTGGTGATTTTGTTTTGGCGTGTGGCAACAAAGATACGGCGGACTACTTTAGGCAAAAAGGCTATACGACCTGTTTCGGATACAAAGACCTTATTGCTGACGTGTCTTTAGGTTTAATGGAAGGTTAAGCGTGACACGCGTCCCTGCTGCGGTGCCATTTTTGTGGTACAGGTCTTCGATGTTAAAATTTAGCTGATTCTTGTTGTAATAATTAAAAATATTTATGCGGTCGCGCATAATTTGTGTCGCAAAAGACTGGTGTGTTTTTTGATAGCGTTCTTTTTCTTTTTCAGCGGCTTTTCTTCCGATACCATCATCAACTACAGTCACACTAAGCATGGTGTCCACTTTTGCGATATCAATCGAAATAAAGCCATCTGTTTTTTTTGGAATAATGCCGTGCACTATTGAATTTTCGACTATTGGCTGCAACATCATACACGGTAAAAACACCTCATCCTTATTGATTTGAGGGTCCACATGAAGCGAAAGTGTTATGTCTTTTTCTAGGCGCAGACTTTGTAGGTTGATGTAGTTGGTGATGTATTTAATTTCATCGGAAATGGATATTTTGTCCACGCGGCTCATTTCGGTGGTGTCTCGAATCAATTTTGAAAAAGAAGTGATGTATTTATTGAATTCTTGTTCTCCTTTTAACACCATGGCTGTTTGCATGCCGTTTAGCGCATTGAATATAAAATGTGGATTCATCTGGGCACGGTATGCCTTTGCTTCCAAATTAGAAACCTCTAAGTTGCGGTCTTTTCGCTCTTTAAGCAGTTTGGCTTCCAGCGATAAAAACAAATAAAAAAGCAAAACAACAATCACGATAATCAAGGAAATAAACCACCAGGACAGATAAAATGGGTTAGGCACTAAAATATCTATGCTATAGATATTGGTAGAAAAAGTACCATTGCGATACCCACGAATAAAAAGCCTTTGGGTTCCGCGGCTAAGGCCCAATAAATGTAGCTCATTGGAGGTGTTTTGCCAATCAATTAAGCCCGCCTCGCCCGTTACTTTATACGAATATTGTATGGTCGGGTCATCTTTAAGCTCTATATAAACATGATTGTAATCACGAGAAAGCTCTAAGATTGTTGTTGTTGAATTTTCTTGATTTAAGTGGTTTACATGTTGCGCTGCTGTGTTTATATATTCCACGAGTAAGACCTCTATTTCAAAAGGAGCTTCCTCTTGCGCAGATGACAACGAGGTTGAGCATAAAAAAAACAAAAAAAAGCGGATTCGAGTAGGTGAAAAATTAAAGTTTGGCACGGTTCGTGTTATTAAAATGGGTGTAATGTCATAACATTTTATTGGTTATTGTTTTAACGCCCGTGCTTTTTTGAAGTACGGGTGTTTTTTTTGGGATTCTAAATATACAAATTGTCCTGAAGAATTAATTAATTTAGCCCAATGGTACTATTATATGATTTGTTGATTGAGCTTGGTTGGGACAGGTCGTGGGCATGGTGGACAAACTTTACTGCTGTCTCCATAGTGTTGTTGACTGCCGCATGGATTTTTCGGGTTGTAGTGCGTTTTATGCTGGTAAGCATCTTTCATAAGATCGCTGGAAAAACAAACACCAGTGTTGATGATACACTTGTCGAAAACAAACTTCCAAAAAATTTATCCCGCTTTGTTCCGTATTTCTTTTTAAGTGCCATGGTGCAATCGTGGAGCAATGGAAACCCAGCCGCACAGGAATGGCTTAGTGCACTCGTTGATGTGTATGCCGTTTATGTTTCCATAATTGTCATTCGGAGCTTGTTGCGCAGCCTACGTCAAGAATTGCAAAAAAGATCACAGTTTAAAGACAAGCCCATAGATAGCTACATCCAAGTGGTCATGATTTTCCTATGGGGAATTGGGCTGCTTCTTTCTTTTTCTATTCTTTCAGGTAAAGAACTCGTTTATTTTTTTACAGGTCTTGGTGCCTTATCTGCCGTCATTATGTTGGTCTTTAAAGACACCATTTTGGGCTTTGTCGCAAGTATTCAGATTTCGGCAAATGACTTGGTACGCATAGGCGATTGGATTACCATGGAGTCGCACGGAGCAGATGGAGACGTTATCGAAATAAATTTGTCAACCATCAAAATTCAGAACTTTGATAAAACCATCACCACGATTCCGACCTACCAGTTGCTGTCCAGCTCGATAAAAAATTGGCGCGGTATGAGCGAATCTGAGGGAAGAAGAGTGAAACGACCCATTTATATTCGTGCCTCATCGGTGCGTTTCTTGAACGAATCCGAACTTGATGCCATCGAAAAAGTAGAGCGTTTTAGTGCTGTGGTCATCGCAAAAAAGAACGATATAAAGGCGTACAATGCTGCACTTAAAGCCAATACTTCTATCCCGTTGAATGGCAGAAACTTAACCAACCTTGGCTTGTTTCGATCCTACATTCAAACTTTCTTGGAACAACATCCCAGCATTAATCAAAATTTGACGGTGATGTGCCGGCAACTACCGCCAACACCCAACGGAATCCCGTTAGAAATCTATGCCTTTACAAAGGATAAAGAATGGAAAGCACACGAAAATATTTCAGGCGATTTGTTTGATCACATCATTGCCTCCTCGGCGTATTTTCACCTAAAGCTCTTTGAATTTGAGCAACAAGGCATTCCTAGAAATTAATCTTTTGGTTTGTATTTTATAAAAAAACTCGCCCAGATAACCTTAGAAAGCTGGTAATTGTACGGAGCAAGTACGATTATGGAGGCGGCAATAGCCACAATGGACAGCAACATATACTGGCCCAACCCAAACAAGAATAACAATACATAAGTAGCAACAGCAATGGCAACACCCAGCGCATAAGAAACATACATAGACCCGTAGAAAAAGGAAGGCTCTAACTGATATGAAATCTTGCAGTGTGGACAAGACTTATTGATGGACGACAATGCAGCAAAACTATAAGGTTTTTTGGCAAACATATTGCTTGTTCGACAGGCAGGACAACGAAGTTTGACTAAGGAAGCTACATAATTCATATTGACTTATTTAAAGCAAAAAAGCCCTCCAATTCAGGAAAGCTTCTCATGGTTCATCTACGAACCTCTTGCAAACAATTGTTTGCAAGCAACACAACGCATTAATAAGCTGTAGCACTTTTGGTGCTTTGCGGTCTGGACGGGACTCGAACCCGCGACCCCATGCGTGACAGGCATGTATTCTAACCAGCTGAACTACCAGACCCTGCGTTAGGTGCCTGCAAATATACACCGCATTTTCGGATACGCAAACGAAATTTAAACTATAGCTGTTCTTCTATCGCAGCAGCATAAACCGCTTTTGGAGAAACACCTACTTTGCGGTCAACCAATTCGCCGTTTTTAAACAACAAAACCGTTGGAATATTGCGCACACCATATTTGGCGGCATACTCCTGATTGTTGTCCACATCTACCTTGCCAACCACCGCCTTTCCAGCGTAGTCTTGGCTTAATTCATCAATGATCGGACCAACCATGCGGCAAGGCCCACACCATTCTGCCCAAAAATCAACCAATACGGGTTGAGTAGATTTTAACACGAGTTCATCGAAGCTTGCATCGGTA
>JAURDG010000109.1 GCA_030828025.1 Flavobacteriaceae bacterium
CGCTGCTTTTTTGTCTTGAGCGTTACCCAAAACGGAAAGAAGTAATAAAAACCAGAAAAAACGCTTCATTTATTGAATATTGAGGAGTAACCACTAGGAATCGTAAACGGGGTACTTATGGGATCGTTTAGCTTGATTTGCTTCGCATGAAGCTGTATCGAAGTAGTCTGATCGCCTTCTGAATAGTCTAATTGCAGCAGTTCAGGAATCCATTGTTTGTCTTGTTGGACATAATCAGCATGCTGTATTTCAAGCCGAGTTGTTCCGCGGTTAAATGTTTGGCGTACCAGCCTAAAAGCGGCATCGTACTCAAAAACCGCTGTAAGGCCACGTTTTTTTACTGACCAGACATAGTGATTTCGGGTAAATGTCAATTTAGCTCGTTTAAACAGGCGTTGATCAATGGGTTTTGCGGCGAATATATTTTCGAGCATGTAATAGTTTATGGGTACATCCACTAATTTTTCTAGGGCTTGATAGTCTAGCTGAGCATAGGTGCGCTTTATTTTCTCATAAAACTGTACTGTGTTGGGCGTAATCATTAATCGGCCAATTGGGACTATGACAGCACCATTCATCCAAATGGCTTCATCTTTTTTTATTCGGGTAGTAATGGAAATGCGTTGTCTCGTTTCGTTTTGGCTCAATTGGGCTTGCCCACGCCATTGAACGGTTTGGAATGCTAGACTGTTGCCCTCGATTTGTTGCTGCACAATTTTTGGGCGCAAGCTGGAATCAATCGTTGCTGAAGTGGTTATGGGCGTAAAGGATTTACACCCGACCAAAAGGAATATTCCAAAACCAATAAGACCTATTTTGTTCATGGTTTATTTTACTATAGCATGATCTCCAACACTCATTTGTTCATGTGTTCCGCTGTAAAGAACATGATTTCCAATCATAGCACCGCTCAAGCGCGTTTGCTCAATGGTACAATGTGCCTGAATAATGCTATTTTCAACAACACTATCCCGAATGACTGTATTGGGCCCAATGGCGACATGCGGTCCGACGGTAGCGTTTAGTAGCGAAACACCGTCAGCAATAGCGCATGGAGGAATAACCTGGCTGTTTTCTTGAGTGAATGATCCAAGAAGAGGTTCGCCTTCGGCAGCGAGATAATCGAGCATACGCTTATTGGTTTCTACGGTTATGGCTGGATTTCCGCAATCCATCCATGCGTTTACTTCGCCTGGAACAAACCGCTTGCCGTCCTGCATCATACGTAAAATGCCGTCATTGATTTGATATTCTCCACCATGTGTCCTTTTTTCGTCCAAAACTTCTTGAAGCGCATTTTTAAGTAACCCAATGTCTTTAAAGTAATAAATACCGATTACGGCTAAATCAGAGACAAAATCGCTGGGCTTTTCCACTAGCGCATTTATGGCTCCTGTTTTGTCTAATTGAACGACACCAAACTCCTCGGGATTTGCCACCTGCTTCACCCAAATAACGCTATCTGCATAGGGGTCTAGTGTTAAATTTGCTCGAATGAGCGTATCGGCGTAGGCAACAACGGCAGGCCCCGAAAGCGAAGGAGCTGCACACATAATGGCATGACCTGTCCCCAAAGGGTTGTCTTGCCGATAGATACGCGTTTTGGCTCCTAGGCTATCGGACAGTTCAGTTAGTGCATTAATAACATCATCACCAAAGTACGCTGGGTCGCCAAGTACGTAAGCAATCTCGGTAACGGGTGTTGGCAGTAGTTTTGCAATATCGCTGACTAACCTGTGAACAATAGGCTTACCCGCTACTGGAATTAAAGGCTTAGGAACGGTAAGCGTATGTGGGCGCAAGCGCGAACCTCTACCCGCCATAGGAACGATTATCTTCATATCTTATTTTATTCCGGTGCTGCCAAACCCTCCTGCACCACGAGTAGTTTCGGATAGCGATTCAACTTCTTCCCATTCGGCGCGTTCGTGTTTGGCAATGACCAACTGCGCAATTCTATCGCCAGCGGCGATGGTAAAAGGTTCATTCGATAGATTTATAAGGATAACGCCAACTTCTCCTCTATAGTCTGCATCAATCGTACCAGGAGCATTAAGCACGCTAATTCCTTTTTTGAGTGCCAACCCGCTACGAGGGCGCACCTGTGCTTCTACACCTATGGGCAATTCCAGATACAAGCCAGTTTTGATAAGGCCACGCTCTAACGGTTGCAGCGTAATGGGCGTATCAATATGTGCACGCAGGTCCATACCCGCCGAGGCTAGGGTTTCATATTCAGGTAGTGCATAAGGGGAATGGTTTACAATACGGATGTTCATAAACACAAAAATACGAAATTAGGTGATGAACATAAATGAACCTTATCAGCTCAAAATCATTAGTTCCCAGCGATGGGCGAACCAAAAACGCCAACAGCCAATTCCGCCCAGAGCAGCAAAAAGAACAACACAATCAACGCAATAACCCAAGGATGTCGCTTGGCTTTTTTACGGGCGAAGGCAATAGCAGTTCCTAAACCGAAAATGAGCAAGCCAGCCACCACAAAATCTCCAGGCCCCCAATTTACTTCATCTGAGAAAAACATGGCAATGGCGGGAACAGCCAATAAACCTAAGGTAATGCCCAAAATAACGAACAAGGTTTTCGACTTCATACTGTAAAAGTACCAAAAAAGACTAGCCATTTAGCGCTTCGGCACCGCCAACGATTTCAAGAATTTCGTTGGTAATGGCGGCTTGGCGCGCTTTGTTGTAAGTCAGCTTCAGCTGATTGCGGAGGTCGGTGGCGTTGTCGGTTGCCTTGTGCATGGCGGTCATCCGTGCGCCGTGCTCACTCGCAAACGAATCACGCAGTGCTTTAAAAAGCTGCATCTTTAATGCCTTTGGCAGAAGTGTTGTAAAAATTTCTTCTTGTCCAGGCTCATAAATATAATCCGTTTGCGTTTGGCTATCCGCCTCTTGCGGGACAAGCGGTAAAAACTGCTCCACTTTAACTACTTGTGTGGCAGCATTTTTAAATTGGTTATACACCAAATGCACCTCATCATAGTTTTCGGCGGCGAATCCGTCCATTAATTCTTGCGCTAACGCAGCCGCTTGAGAATATGTGAGCTCATCAAAAATAGCGGTATTGTGCCCTACAACTTCAAAATCTTTACGGAGAATATCGTTTCCTTTTTTACCAATGGTAAACACAACCGCATCCTCATCACTAGCTTGCGCTTTTACCCCTTTAATGACGTTTGAGTTAAACCCGCCACATAACCCTCTATTGGAAGTAATGGCGACATACAAGACACGCTTTACCGAACGTGCTTTGGTATATGGGCTTTGGATGTCATCTTGTACGGCACCACTAAGGTTTTGCAAAAGTTTGGTTAGCTTGGCTGCATAAGGGCGCATAGCCGTAATGGCATCTTGCGCTTTTTTGAGCTTGGCCGCAGAAACCATTTTCATGGCACTGGTAATCTGCATCGTTGACGATACAGAGCTAATCCGATTGCGTATTTCCTTAAGGTTTGCCATAGGTTATGCGAATTGTGCTGCTAGGTCAGTGGCTACTTTGGTTAGCGTATTGGTTATCTCGTCAGTAAGTTGACCTGCCTTTAGTGCATCCAACACATCGCGGTGTTTGGCGTTAAGCAACTCCAAATAGCTTTGCTCAAACTCCTTCACTTTTCCTACAGGTACTTGACGAAGTAAGTTTTTAGATCCTGCATAAATGATGGCAATCTGATCTTCAACCGTGTAAGGATCATTTTGCGCTTGTTTTAGGATTTCCACATTGCGTTTTCCTTTTTCGATGACGTTCATCGTTGCGGCATCAAGGTCAGAGCCAAACTTCGCAAAGGCTTCCAATTCACGGAATTGTGCTTGGTCAAGCTTGAGCGTACCCGCTACTTTTTTCATCGATTTTACCTGCGCCGAACCACCTACACGTGATACCGAAATACCCACGTTAATGGCTGGCCGCACCCCTGAGTTGAACAAGTCAGACTCCAAGAAAATCTGCCCATCGGTAATCGAAATTACGTTGGTTGGAATATAGGCAGATACGTCACCGGCTTGGGTTTCAATAATAGGTAGTGCCGTAAGCGAACCGCCCCCTTTGACTTTATTTTTTAAGCCTTCGGGCAAGTCGTTCATTTGCTTGGCGATATTGTCATCAGCAATTACTTTGGCCGCACGCTCCAATAGTCGTGAGTGCAAATAGAAAACGTCACCAGGATACGCCTCACGTCCTGGAGGACGACGAAGCAACAAGGACACCTCACGATAGGCTACCGCTTGTTTGGATAAATCATCATAGATAATCAAAGCTGGACGACCTGTATCACGGAAGTACTCGCCAATAGCCGCTCCTGCAAAGGGTGCATATACCTGCATTGGTGCAGGGTCAGAAGCATTTGCCGCAACAATGGTGGTGTATGCCATAGCACCTTTTTCTTGTAGTGTGCTGGCAATTCCAGCAACGGTAGATGCCTTTTGACCAATAGCGACATAAATACAGTAAACGGGCTCACCCGCATCGTAAAATTCTTTTTGGTTGAGAATGGTATCGATACACACGGTGGTTTTACCTGTTTGGCGGTCACCGATAACCAATTCACGTTGTCCACGTCCTACGGGAATCATCGCATCAATAGATTTAATCCCTGTTTGTAGCGGTTCGTTAACGGGTTGGCGGTAAATAACACCTGGTGCTTTACGCTCGAGTGGCATTTCAATAGTTTCCCCTTCGATTGGACCTTTTCCATCAATAGGTTGCCCTAAGGTATTAACCACACGACCAACGACACCATCGCCGACATTAATCGAAGCAATGCGCTGGGTGCGTTTAACTGTATCACCTTCTTTGATTCCTTTTGATGGGCCCAAAAGAACAATTCCCACATTGTCTTCTTCAAGGTTGAGAACAATTCCTTCTAAGCCAGAGTCAAAGGAAACCAACTCGCCGTATTGGGCGTTTGAAAGACCATACACACGGGCGATTCCGTCTCCTACTTGGAGTACCGACCCAACTTCGTCTAAGGAGACACTGCTGTCAAATCCTGTTAATTGTTGTTTTAATATCGCGGATACTTCCGCGGCTTTTACTTCTGCCATGATATTGCGTTTGAACGTA
>JAURDG010000234.1 GCA_030828025.1 Flavobacteriaceae bacterium
AGTTTAAGGCGCTCGGGTCGTTTATTTCCCAAAACATGCTCATGAATGAGGTGATGCGCTATGCCTTTCTCGAGTAAGTCTGCAGCTGCACGATGGGTGTTTTGGGTAACGCTTGCAAAACGAAAAGATCCTGTATCCGTGAGTATTCCTGTGTATAAACAGCGCGCAGCATCCTTGTCTATTTTGTCTTTCAGTCCCAATGCACTAATGAGTTCGTAAACGAGTTCACAAGTTGAGCTTATCGTAGGTTTTGAAAAAGTCAAATCTGCATAATCATCGGGCTCTTGATGATGGTCAATCATAATTTTTTTCGACTTGCTCTGCGCCACGAGTTCGCCCATAGGGCCAATGCGGTCTAGTGTATTGAAGTCAAGAGTGAAAATGAAGGCTGCATCTGCGATAAGTTCAGTAGCCTTGGCTGTATTTTTGTCAAAATACACGACGCCCTCATGTCCAGGAAGCCAGTGCAAAAAAGCGGGATATTCATTCGGTGCAATAACGACAGCCTCGTGTCCGAGTTGTAGCAATATATGTTGCCAACCCAAACAACTACCCATGGCATCGCCATCTGGGTTCTTGTGAGGGATGATTACCATGTTTGCTGGAGTAGCCAACCAATCTGCTAATTGACCTATTTCTTCTTGAATCATAAAACAAAGATAGTTATTGTGGGCATTAGTCTGCTTTTTGTACATTTGAGTTTCATTCCAATACACGTGCGTCTATCTTTTTTAAAACAGCGAAGCAATAGAAGATTCAATTATACCCCACGATATTTTAAGGGGAAAAGCAATTCGAATCCGTACGATTTTGGATCTGCTATTGAACACCACCGCGACACCCCAAACGCAAATGATTTTGGTGCGCATTGGCGTGATGCCCGACGGGCAAGTCGTACACGTGGCAATCGGCGCATTTCGCCTTTGCTCTTACTCATAATATCCCTTTTGGCATTTGCTGCCCTGTACGTGCTTGACTTTGATCTTTCAATTTTTCAGGGTAGATGAGTAATATAATTCGATTGCTTCCTGACCATGTAGCAAACCAAATTGCAGCGGGCGAGGTTGTTCAACGTCCTGCTTCGGTTGTGAAAGAGCTGTTGGAAAACGCCATTGACGCTGGTGCAACACGTATTTCATTAATCGTTAAGGATGCCGGTAAGGAGCATATCCAAGTGGTTGATAATGGAAAAGGCATGACCGAGACAGATGCACGCATGTGTTTTGAACGGCATGCCACCTCAAAAATCGAAAAGGCAGATGACCTCTTTAACTTAAACACGAAAGGCTTTCGTGGCGAGGCTATGGCGAGTATCGCTGCTGTTGCTCAAGTACAGCTAATTACCAAAACAAAAGAAGATGCATTGGGTGTCCGCATTGACATAGAAGGTTCTGAAGTTACCCAACAACAGCGTGTTACCGCAGCATTTGGCACTTCCGTCACGGTAAAAAACTTATTTTTTAATATTCCTGCACGTCGAAATTTTTTAAAATCGCAGCAAGTAGAGTTTCGCCACATTACCGATGAGTTTCATCGGGTTGCGCTGGTACACCACGACATTCATTTTGAGTTAATGCACAATGGCAGCGAAGTTTTTCAACTTCCACCGACAAACTTGCGTCAGCGCATTGTTCATGTGTTTGGACCAAAGTTTGACGAACGACTGGTGCCCATAGAAGAAACCACCGAATTGGTGCGCATCAAAGGGTTTGTACTTAAACCCATTTTTGCTAAAAAATCTCGGTATCAGCAATTCTTTTTTGTGAACAATCGGTTTATTAAAAGTGGCTTTCTGCATCATGCCGTTATGTCAGCTTTTGAAGGATTGTTGTCACAAAGCCATCAACCCGGCTACTTTGTGTATTTGTCCGTGCCGCCCAAACAGCTGGATATCAATATTCATCCAACCAAAACAGAAGTGAAATTTGAGGATGAGCACGCCATTTATGCCGTTTTACGCGCTGCCGTGAAGCACAGTCTGGGACAATTTAGCATCGCACCCACTTTGGATTTTATGCACGACAATACACTGGATATGCCCTACAGACAACATCAAGCAGCACCCGTTGCTCCTCGTATTTCCGTCGATCCTAGTTTTAATCCTTTTTATGCTCCAAAAAGCAGTTCAAAACCAGCCACATCCA
>JAURDG010000200.1 GCA_030828025.1 Flavobacteriaceae bacterium
GCTCCTTTTCGAGAAATTTCAGGCATGCATTTGATTTGCCTGCAAAGATGCAAAAAAATGTGTGTGTCTTAGCGACCTATTCGATCGGATTTTGTTCTTCTCCTTTTGCAGGATCAACAACCTCGCCTTTAATTTTAAGCGCAACCATTGGGTTAGAGGCGTTAGAGGCTACCGTAATCGTTTTACGAATAGGACCAACACGCTCGGTGTCGTATTTGACTTCAATAATATCTGATGCACCTGGTGCAGTTGGCATTTCTGGTTTTTTAGGAATGGTACATCCACACGAAGAGCGAACATTAGTAATGGTTAAATCAGCCGTCCCCGTATTGGTAAATCTAAACTGACGTACGCCATCATCTCCTTTGTTAATGGTTCCATAATCAATAGTTAGGGAGTCAAAAGTAATGGTAGCCATATCTTGGCTTATCGCCAAATGACTGATGCTTATAAATGCAAAGAATAAAATAATTTTTTTCATCATTCAAGAATTTGGAACCACTAAAGTACGCAATCTTAGTAAGTAGGCAAAATTATCGCTTTTAAGTTCACGTGGCTATGCCTACATTTGCAGGAATTAAAACAAATTTCATGTCCATACCGTCTAAGTTTACTCCAGAAGCTGTAGAGCAAAAATGGTATGACTACTGGATGAAGAACGATTATTTTCGCTCAACTCCTGATCATCGAAAACCTTATACCATTGTAATTCCACCGCCCAACGTTACGGGTGTCTTGCACATGGGACATTTGATGAATAACACACTTCAAGACGTGCTTATTCGTCGTGCTCGTATGCGTGGGTTCAATGCCTGTTGGGTTCCTGGCACCGACCATGCCTCTATTGCTACCGAAGCCAAAGTGGTCAATAAGCTGAAAAACGAAGGTATTCAAAAGGTGGATATTGGTAGGGAAGCCTTTATGGAACACGCTTGGGAATGGACGCATGAGCACGGCGGTATTATTTTAGAACAACTTAAAAAACTTGGCTGCTCCTGCGATTGGGCACGCACCAAGTTTACCTTAGACCCCGAGATGAGTGCTGCAGTGATAAAGGTTTTTGTGGACTTGTACGAGCAAGGACTTATTTATCGCGGCTATCGCATGGTGCATTGGGATCCTGTGGCACAGACCACACTCTCAGATGAGGAAGTGATTTACGAAGAACATCAAGGAAAACTGTACCACATCGCCTATAACATCGAAGGTAGTGATGACAAAGTCGTTATTGCGACAACACGACCCGAAACACTTTTTGGCGATACCGCCGTAGCTATACACCCAGAAGATGAGCGCTACAAAGCTCTTCACGGAAAAAAGGCGATTGTACCCCTCGTCAATAGGGTAGTGCCCATAATCCAGGATGCATACGTTAGTTTGGAGCTTGGGACTGGCTGCTTGAAGGTCACGCCTGCCCATGATGAAAACGATAAGTTGTTGGGTGACAAGCATCAACTGCCGTTTATAGACATTTTTAACCCTGATGGAACACTAAACAGTCATGGGCTTCATTATCAAGGAAAAGACCGCTTTGAGGTGCGCAAAGCCGTTGTTCAAGAACTTGAAGCTGCTGGTAGCTTGATTAAAGTGACCGACCACATGCATAATGTTGGCAAGTCTGAACGTACCAAAGCCGTTGTCGAGCCTCGATTATCAGATCAGTGGTTTCTTAAAATGGCAGATTTAGCAAAGCCAGCCATTGATGCGGTGGAACATGGCGATGTACAATTAGTACCTCAAAAATTCATCAACACCTATCGGCATTGGATGAACAATATTCGCGATTGGAATATCTCGAGACAGCTGTGGTGGGGACACCAAATCCCGGCATATTATTACGGTGAAAATAACGAAAAATTGGTGGTGGCATCATCGAAAGATGAGGCACTTAAAAAAGCAATTGCCGCATCTGGTAACGCTTCCATGACCATTGACGATTTAACCCAAGATGAAGATGTTCTTGACACCTGGTTTTCATCTTGGTTGTGGCCCATATCAGTATTTGACGGGGTTACAAATCCTGACAATGATGAAATCAATTATTATTATCCTACACAAGAACTTGTAACAGGTCCTGATATCTTGTTTTTTTGGGTAGCTCGTATGATGATGTCGGGCTATGCCCTTCGGAACGAGAAACCGTTTTCGCACGTCTATCTTACGGGACTTGTCCGTGATGCGCAAGGGCGGAAAATGTCGAAGCAACTCGGTAATTCGCCAGATGCCATCAAGTTGATGGAAACCTATGGTGCTGATGGTGTTCGTGTAGGCTTACTGCTAAGTGCAGCAGCAGGTAATGACTTGTTGTTTGATGAAGACCTATGCCAGCAAGGCAAAAATTTTGCTAATAAGATTTGGAACGCATTTCGATTGGTGCAAAGTTGGCAGATTGATGATTCCCTAACACCATGCTCCACTGCTGCTGTTGGCATAACTTGGTACGAAGCCAAATTTCAACAGACGTTGGCTACCATTGACGATCATTTTACTAAGTATCGTATTTCGGATGCCTTGATGACGACCTACAAGCTAATCTGGGATGATTTTTGTTCTTGGCTTTTAGAAATTGTAAAGCCTGCTTATGGTGCTGGAATGGACAAACACACCTATGCGCGTGTTTGCACGTTATTTGAAGATAACCTACGCTTGTTGCATCCATTTATGCCATTTTTGTCAGAAGAACTTTGGCATGCACTTGCATCGAGAACAAAAGAAGAGGCTCTTATAGTGTCAGCGTGGCCTATTCAGCAA
>JAURDG010000012.1 GCA_030828025.1 Flavobacteriaceae bacterium
CTGAGCATGGCTTTAGTGGAAGCAAAAGCCGCAGCACAGGTGCCGATGGCAAAGACTTGATTATTCCTGTTCCGTTAGGTACAGTTGTGCTTGATACCGATACGGGTGAACGCATTGCGGAAATGACTGCCGAAGAAGATGTGATTGTAGTCCCTGGCGGTATGGGTGGTAGAGGTAACTGGCATTTTAAGAGTGCTACCAATCAAGCGCCACGCTATGCGCAACCTGGTAAAGAGGGTGAGGAGCGAAACATTACGCTTGAGCTTAAAGTGCTTGCTGATGTGGGCTTAGTAGGCTTTCCAAACGCTGGAAAATCAACTTTGTTGGCCGCATTAACTTCGGCTAAACCTAAAATTGCCGATTATCCCTTTACAACCCTAAAGCCCAATTTGGGTATTGTCCAACACCGTGACTTTACATCTTTTGTGATGGCGGATATTCCAGGAATTATTGAGGGTGCTGCCGAGGGCAAAGGGCTAGGGCATTATTTTTTGCGCCATATAGAACGCAACAGCGTATTGCTTTATGTAATACCCGCCGACACAACGGATATTAAAGAACAATTTGCTATATTAAACAATGAACTAACGAAGTACAACCCAGAGTTGTTGGACAAAAACTTTATGATTGGTATATCAAAAACCGACTTACTGGATGAGGAGCTTTACGATGCGATAGCCAACGAGTGCAAGACTGCTTTTGGAGACATTCCGCTAGTACTTTTTTCTTCGGTTTCACAGCAGGGTTTGATTGCTTTAAAAGATAAGTTATGGGACTTGCTCCACGCATAATTATTATCCTTTTCTGTGTGGGCTACAGTTATGGGCAACGCATCCCTCAATCTTTGTTTGAACCCATCGAGGCTACTGCCGAGCAACGACTGCGTATCCACACATTGGACACCATGAAAACACGCAACTTTCAACAACAACAGGAGCTTTCGCTTTTGTACGCTGCGGTTGCCGATTACCAAAATGCGTACGACGCTATGGAGCCTCTGGCAGATAGCTTGGTCAATGATTTTACATTTCAATTTATTTTTGGCGGTATTGCGGGAATTTTGGCAACAGAATTACCTAAAGTCCGTTCGTTGCCTTATGTGCGTACCATGAAAGCGAGTTTTGAGCAAGCTGCCGCCCTAAATCCTGACCATCTTGAAGTACAGCTTGTGTTGCTCAAACTTTACGCAGAGCTTCCGTGGATATTGGGTGGAAGTAGCAATAAGGCGGAGCAAAAAGTGAAAGAAATAGAAGCCATCTCACCAATCGAAGGGCACTTAGCAAAAGGCTACTACAACCGAATATTTAACAACAACAAAGAAGCCCTTATTGCTTACCTAGATGCGGTCAATGAGGTTAAAAATTGTGACCTTGAATTAAACCCCTTGACCAATGACGCCTATTATCGCTTGGCGGTACTCAGCTTTTATTTGCAGAAAGAAGTAACCAAGGCTGAATGCTTTTTTTCTATGTATTTGGAACATTACCAGCAAGGAGATGCTTATCCAAAATCATTTGCACGTTATTACATGAGTAAATTAGCACATCCCGAGTTGGTGGATGCTGACATGGAACAAATTCTTCAAGAATATGACGGCCTAACGGCATGGATTCAGAACAACTTTAAATAAGCGCAGATGGTACTGATTCATACAACGGTTGCCAAATCACGAATCAGGTATATTTTTACGCATTTTTTTCGTGAGCGGATGCAGGTTGATGTTTCCTTTACCGATGAGCTTAGTGTTTTTATTGCCCATAGCGGTCCTAAAATGTCCTATGGCAATGCGCCTTTGGGCAATGAGTTTTTTGTTGCTGCTCATGGTTTGTTAAGCGAGCAGGGCATTAATGAACAGCAAATCGATATGTTCGATTGGGATGGATTGCCTGCTTTTTTTGCAACGAATGACAACAGTAAATTACCGTTTGACTTTTTTGCAGCTTCCTTTTTTCTACTCAGCCGCTACGAGGAATACTTGCCTTTTGTTCCTGATTATTTAGGGCGATTCAAAGCGGAAGGCTCGTTGGCATTTACGCAACATTTTTTACAGCTACCCCTAGTTGACCTATGGTTTGATCGGTTTGTTTCGATCTGGCATGATTTTTTTAAACTGCCAACAGCATCGCCTGAAGCTTACCCCATTTCATTGGTGGTAGAGGTTCCCGAGTTGTACGCTTATAAGCACAAGCCCCTTTTCCGTTCACTTTTTGAAGGAGCAACCGATTTTTTTCAACTTAGGTTAGTTCGGGTTTTCGACAGGTTGTTGGTATTATTGGGGTTAAGAGAAGACCCATTAGCAGCCCTACACAATTGGATAGAAAATTTATATACCGCCAAAATATCTACTCGTTTTTTTGTGTTGTTTTCCTCATTAGGAAAGCACGATCGTAGTTTAAGCGTTTTTAACAAAACACATCAGCGAGATATCAAGAGTATATCAGATTATATCCCAACAGCTCCTTTGGCTTCTTTTGCTTCGGTTAGTGAGCCAAATGGCTTAAAAAAAGAGTTAAGCCGGTTTGCAGGACTTGTTCATCGTCCTGTAGAGGCTATACGTCAGCATAAGCTATGCTTGCGTTTTCCGCATAGCTACCGAAATTTTTCTGCCTTAGGAATAAAAAAAGATTTTTCTATGCAGTATCCCGAACGGCCAGGCTTTAGGGCAAGCACAGCATTTCCGTTTAAATTTTATGACATTGGCGACGAACAACAAACGCCGTTGCTTATTCATCCTGTATGCTTGAGCGAGGAGCACTTGCGTGCGTTAGAACATTCACGAAAAATCCGTCAGTTGTTTTTTGAATTTCAACAGCAACTTTCAAACATCAATGCCCCATTTTTGGTTGCCCTTACTAATGAAAGTATTAACAACCGCTCGAAAAATATTCCTTTTTTAACAACACTCAAAAAGCTGTTGGCGTATGAATAAGTCAACCATAAAAGCACTTTACTTTGATTTGGATCATACGCTTTGGGATTTTGAAGCTAATTCGGCAGCGGCATTTAAGACCCTTTTTACGACCTATCAAATTGAACTTGATTTAGCTGCCTTTTTAACTGTTTATGTGCCCAATAACACCTTTTTTTGGAAGTTATATCGGGAAGGAAAAATGGATAAAGAAACCTTGCGCTATCAGCGTTTAAAAACGGTTTTTGATGCCTTGAATTATCCAGCAAGTGATGCGCTAATTGATGAAATAGCTGACGCCTACATTCAAATACTTCCAGAGTACAACAAACTTTTTGATGGGGCAAAGGAGATGCTACACGCCTTAAAGTCACATTATGCTTTACACATCATTACCAATGGCTTTAAAGATGTGCAGCACTTTAAGATTCGAAACGCTGGTTTATTTCCTTTTTTTGATACCATAACGGATTCATCTTCTGTTGGAAAGAAAAAACCTGACCCAGAGATCTTTAGACATGCGCTTCAGTTGGGCAATGTAGCCCCGCATGAGGCTATTATGATAGGCGATAGTTTAGAGGCAGATATTCAGGGTGCTATGTACGTTGGGATGCATGCCGTGCATTTTATGCCAATAGAAAAAAAATCACCGAAGGATTACGTTGAAATTGAGCACCTTAACCAATTGGCTTTTTTGCTTTAGCTATTTTGTCTGCGGTACTCGTACATGATGAGGGAAGTAGCCACCGAAACGTTGTAGGAGTCGATACGTGTATTTATGGGTATTTTGACCAAGACATCACATAGGCTAAGCACTCCCTTACTGATGCCTTTATGCTCGTTGCCAATTACGATAGCCAAAGAGCGTTTAAAATCAGCATCTTGAAGAGATACATCCGCTTTCTCGGTGCACCCGATCAGTTGTATTTCGTTTGCTTTTAAAAAATACAAGGCATCTTTGATGTGACTAACACGAACAATGGGTATATGGAATGCTCCTCCGGCAGATGCCTGAATGGCTATTTCATTGAGTGGAGCCGAACCCGTTTGTCCAATAATGATAGCACTAGCTTCTAAGCCTACAGCAGAGCGAATAATGGCACCAAAATTTCGAACATCCGTAACTCCGTCTAAAACAACAAAAAGCTGCTGTGTGTTTTCTTGTACGATGTCTTCGAGGTTTGAAAATTGAATAGCACCAAGAATAGCCACAAACCCTTGATGATTTTCTTTGGTGAGTTTATAGAGTTTTTGCGGAGGAACAAACGAGTAGGACACCCCAGCGCGCATCACTTCTTCCTTTAGCTTTTTAAACGCTGGATTGTTGGTTTCGTTATCCATCAAGACCTTTTGGATTCTTGAGGGGTCTTGAATGGCTTCGCGAACAGGGTTTACACCATAAATCAAATGGATCATGTACTGTAAAGTTTAAAAAACGGAGTGAATTATTTCACAATTACTTTGGTTGTAAATCTAGATGAATTTGTTTTAACTTCAACTATGTATATATTAGAATTTAGTTCAGAAGTATTGATTTTGAATGAGCTCACATCATTCAGAACAGAATTTTCAATTAACCTTCCGGAGAGGTCATACAGAGCGAAAGATTTAAAAATGTGTGTATTGTCTATTTGGTAAACTGTAATTTGGTTTTGTTCTTTGTTAAAGGTACTTACTATTTTTTCGAGTCCAATCTCCATCAAGTCATATGACAATGTTGAAGTATTACCACTTCCAGAAATAATTAGAGAAAAGTTCTGATTTTCTGAAAGTATTCCTTTGTGTGACACTTCAATAACATAACTCCCATTAGGATTTTCAATCTCAATTTTTTCCAGATTGTCTACAGTATTATCTCCTTTTAACGCAGATGAAGTTATGTCATTTTCATCAAGTTTCCATGGATAATAAGTATCCGTTACATTAAAAACACGAATATCTAGGTCATTAACCAAGTCTTTCTCAGTTAGCAAAGTTTGTTTGTAGGGATCATTCCAGGCAAGAGTTACTATCAAGGGTTCATCTGAAGAGTCTGTCATGAAATTTAATTGGAAAGTACCATTATTTGCTAGCTCTTGCTCTATTATCCTAAGTGGTTTGGATGCTGTGCTTTGAATCACTTCAACGGCTTTCTCCACATTTAGAAGTCCATATCCTGTTTTTGGGTCAGGACCAATTACAGTTTTTGCTCCCCATTTTGTGATATCAGTTGCAGTATGGCAAATCAGACCTTTCAGTGTAGACGAGCGCATGTATGTACTGTGAAGATTTTTGTAATGTTGTTGTAAAAGTGCAGCTCCTCCAGCTACTGCAGGACTCGAAAAAGAAGTTCCTGATGATAACGAATACCAATTTGTTTCCGTAGGTTTTTCTGAATTCCAAGTGGCACAATACACTTGGCTTCCTAAGGCTGAAATATGCGGGCTGATTCTAAAACTGTTTGTGGGACCAGATGAACTAAACCCCGAAGGTGAAATAAAATACCCAAATTCTGTTTGCAAGTTTAATGAAGCAACATTTAATTGATTTTTTGCAATTGATCCGTTTGTTAGATAGTCATATTTGGGATATTCTTGCCCTTCATAACTTAAATCTCCCTCATTCCCAGCTGCATTTACGTATAGCCAGTATGGGTATAGATTTGCTGTTTCATCTATTAATTGATCTTTATCTCCATATTCACCTATTTCCCAAGCATCAAATACTTGCTCTTCATCTTCGTTAAAGATGTTGTAACCGTACGAGTGGTTTGATATAATAAAATCTGGATTTGACTCGAGCTCTTGTAAAATTTCAAAAATATCGTTATTGAAATTAAAATAGTTTAATTTTGAAATATTAGGAGCGATACCTCTTACGTCATTATTTTCGTCATGCGAACTCCCCAAAGCCATGATTACTGAAGCGACTCGAGTCCCATGAGAGCTTTCAATATCTTGGGTTTCATTGGGCGAAGTTTCAATAATACTCTCTCCTGTGTTCGGGTTGACAAATTCTTGATGGGTGTCAAATATTGATTTTGAGTCCCAAACATGAATCTGAATACCTTCTCCATTTAAATTGTAAGCCCCATCAGGGTTTTTTACGTCACTAGCATTGATGAACTCAACTTGTGACCTGCCATGATAAGTTTTGTAATAAATGGGTTTTCCTGAAAGTGATACTCCATCAGGTCGGATGATATAATTAGATTTGTCTCTTTTAAGATTTGGGTGATTTATCTCAATAAGGCTGTCAATAGCTTTTTCATTTTTGTCTATTTTATGATAAAGCGCATTTAGTTTATCTTGATGTGTTTCTTTATCGGAGACGATTTTTACCCTTAAAATTGTACATCCAACAACTATAAAAAATAGAAAAAAAAATTTTTTCATAAAAAAAACACCTGCTACAAAGTAGCAGGTGTCTAATAAAGATATTTTATAGTCTAGCTGTGTTTATTGAGTCATCAATAAACTCATTTGCATCAATTTCACTTTGTGGTATACACAAAATAAATCTTTTATCATCTGGTTCAAGATCTAAGAAGACTCTGTGATTTCCTGTTCGATTGATACCAGTTCTCATACGTTTTGCATCAAACCACTCAACACCAAGCTCACAATACAGCTCTTTTCTTCTTTCAACCATAATTTCGTCGATAAGATCTTGTCCTGTATTTCCTGAAGATACCGCAGATGCATCTCGGGTTGTCTGTAAAGTTTCAAGTAGCGTTGTGGCTTCAGTATATTTAGCCTGTCTTGCTTTTGCTTCTGCTTCAATCAACATCATTTCTGGAGCTCTCATCATTATCATGTCCGAATCAAAGGCAAATGTAAATTTGCTAGTAACCCATGCAAACCAATTTGAAGTATTTGTGCTGTAATAATGATAAAACGTATTTCTAGAATCTGTTTCAGAGAATAACTGAACAAAATCATTATTGAAGAATGTACCTTGGTAAGGACCATTTTCGTGATCAGAAAATACGTGTGGTGCAATATAATAGTAGTTTGATTGATCAGTAGATTGCGCCATAGCCCAAATAACCTCAGACATTGACATGTCATTAAATCCATCGCCGTACTCACTGTTTACAACTGAGAATCCTGAGCGAGCAGCCGCAGCGCTTGCTTCTGCCTCTGCGTATTCGCGCAAATAGAGGTGTACACGAGCTTTAAAACCTTCAATAACATTTTTGTTTAGATACGTCTTATTGATTCTGCTCGATGAAGCCATTGTGCTAGCATCCGATAAATCTTTTTTGATTTGCGTAAACAATTCAGTTATTGTTGACATAGGCTTGGAATCAGTAGCTGGCTCTGTGTAAATTGGCGGAGCTTTAGCCGTCGGATCATAAGTGGGGTGGTGATTGAATTCCAAAGCAAGTTGGAAATAATAAAAACCTCTAAGCCCCAAAAATTGCGCCATCAACTCATTTTTTTCGGATTCAGCCAATCCAGTCGACTCATTTAACCCTTTAATACCAATGTTTGCTTGATTAATCATGTAATATGGAAATTCCCAAGAAAACTTTGTTCTACCATATGTGGGTGCTCTGTATGTATGGTCATAATCCCAAAGGAACCAAGTTGCCTTTGTTAAAATGTCATTAGCTTTAACATCACGTGTATAGTACATTGAATATAGCCCTCCATTGTGGGTATCAGTAAATTGAGCACGAGCTCTTCTGTGAATCCCTGAAATAAAGGATTCTACACCAGCTTTTGATGAAAAGACAACGCTAGAGCTTACACTAGATGTTGGAGCTGGATTATCTAGAAAACCTTCTTCACATCCTGCAAAAAGAAAGAATGAAAGCGTTATCAATAAGAATATTCTATTAAGTTTCATTTTTTTATAATTTAATGTTTAGTCCAAGAGAAATAGTTCTCATGAGTGATGACCTTGCATTTGTAGTACCACTCAATGTTTGTTCTGGGTCAATTCCGTCATGACCAGTAATGGTGAACAAATTATCTCCTTGCAAGAAGATTCGGAAGCTCTCAGTTTTAAGCTTGTTGTTCACTTCATCGCTAAAATTATAGCCTATAGTAATTGCTTTTACTCTCGCCCAGTCGTTTTTGTAAAGGAATCGAGTAGATGTCGCGTTAAAGTCATTTGAAGCATTAAGAAGCAAAGGAACATCGGTGATATCTCCAGGTTTTTGCCATCTTCTTGCCAAATCAGGGTGACCTTGCTCATTTCTTTCAAAACCTCCCATAAGACCAGCATACTCAGAATCATATTGGTAACTACCTAAGCTAAAGTATACAAGCGTTGAAAAATCAAAGTTTTTATACGTAAGATTGGCATTAAATCCACCAGTATACTTCGGCAGCGATGTTTTATCATCAATATAATATCGTGTCGCTTCGCCATATTCTTTGGTGGTTTCTCTTTCCCCAGTAGGATTTCCTTCAGCGTCAAGAATATCTTTGTACCACATTCCGTATCCATCAGCTGGATCTACTCCAGCCCATTCTCTTATAAACCAATGGTATAGTGATTTACCGACCATCCATTTTTTAGTTCCATTAATGAACTCTTCTTGCGTTAATTCTGTAATTTCGTTCTCGTTGGTTGTGATATTAAATCCAAGATCAAGTTTTAAGTTTTCCTTATCTATAACATTGTTCGCATTTAATGTAAGCTCAACCCCAGAGTTTTTGATGGATCCAACATTTGTGGTAATGCTAGCATTACCAGTTGAAATAGCCAAAGGTTTATCGTAAATTAAATCAATTGATTCTCTGGTGTAGTAATCCAAAGAACCTGAAATTTTATCATCCAAAAGATTAAATTCAAGCCCAAGGTTTGAAATTGCTGTTTTTTCCCAGCTTAACATTGGGTCTACAACACCTTGTGATAATACACCTGTATTTTCGAGATTGTTCCATCCGGTTGAGAATAACTGCATGTATGGGAAATAACCTATCCCACGGTTGTTACCAACTTCTCCGTAGCTGTATCTTAGCTTAAGAAAATCAATACCATCTACATCAAAGAAGTCTTCGTTAGAAACTACCCAAGAACCAGCAAGAGAGAAAAAGTCACCCCAACGCACATCCTTTGCAAATCGGGTTGAACCATCTCGTCTGTAAGATCCTTCAAAGAAATATTTTTCAGCGTAATTGTAACGCAACCTTGTAATGAAACTCTCTAACCGCTCTTCACTAACAGCACCGCTTACGCCTTCAGGTGTAGTGCTACCATTTAATACAGTAACATTTGGTAAAAATCCAACACCTTGTGCTCCAACTGACGATACTTTGAGTGCGTAGTTCTCGTAAATAGCATCAATATTAATTGATGATTTACCAAAACTATCACTATAAGAGAATTGCTGGTTAGAGGAAACCGTAGTTACAATATTTCTATCTTGTGAAACTCTTCCTCCAACAGATGAAGCATATCCGTACAAATAATGAACATAACTGAACCCGTCAAAAGAATCTCTACCATACACTAAGGTAGTTTTGAAGTTTAATTTATCAGAAATTTTATAGTTCATATAAGACGATGCGTTGAAATTGTACGAATTATTTTCGAATTTGTAATAATCTAATGCTCCAGCGGCATTTTCGTCTGTGAGAATAGTTCGAGAACCATTCACTAATCCTGCACGACTACCGTAATCATAAACTTTGTTGCCTGCTGCGTCTAGTACAAAAGATCCATCAGGATTTCTCTCATAAAGTGGGTAGTAGCTGGGAAGAGTATATATCCATTGAATAACGTTACTAAAACCACTTCCAGCTTGGTTAGGTGTATTACTTACCGTGTTATTAAAAGACATCGTTAAACCCATAGAAAACTTATCTGTAACCTCAGTATCAATGTTTGATCTCAATGAAAATCTGTCAAACCAGGTTGTTTTAACTTGACCTTCTTGATGTAAGTAATTTACACCAAAGAAGTAATTTGTTTTTTCAGAACCCCCAAGGTATGTTATGTTATGATCAACTCTTCGTGGGTTTTGGTTTACAAGTGCATTATACCAGTTAGTGTTCCATAACGGAGCTCCTATTAGATTACCATCGCTGTCAATTGGAGACGTAGACCCAGTTCCATAAGGGTTATAGCCTAGGTCTTCAACAAAACTTGCTGCGGCTTTAGCTCTTGCATCAGCGTTTGAGTCTCCCAAAACATACTGATTGTTATTTGTAACTGCTTCAAAGAAGTATTTTGAAAAGGTGTCAGTGTCCAAAACCTTGTGAATATCAACAGCCTCAGATTGTGACCCATGGTTTGTTGAAAAGGTAAATGTGCCCTTAGAATTCTTTTTTCCTTTTTTGGTGTTAACGATAATAACACCATTTGCTCCTCGAGAACCATAAATAGCAGCCGACGCGTCCTTAAGCACAGAGATAGACTCTACCTGCTCTTGTGGAATGGAGTTCAAGCCACCAGCCCAGATGGCACCATCAACAATAATAAGAGGAGAAGCAGAGGCGTTGATTGAGCCAATACCTCGAATGCGAATGGTTTGATCAGCACCGGGCACTCCACCTGTTGTTAAGACAGTAACACCACTTACAGTTCCTTGAAGTGCTTGTGTGATTGAAGTAGCTTGAATTTTTTCTAACTCCTCAGAATCAACAGTTTCAACGGCATGCACAAGACTCTTTTTGTCTAGAGAACCATACCCCACAACCACGACCTCATCGAGTGCTGTTGAGCTACTTAGCGAAACATTAGCCGTTGCACCGTTTACGGTAACCTCAGCAGCATTATACCCTACATAACTCACCACAAGTACGTTCCCGTTTGCAGCAGCAATGGTATAATTACCGTCAAAGTCAGCCGAAGTGGCTGTAGAAGTTCCTTTTACCACAACAGTAGCACCGGGGAGCGGAAGACCATCAGCGTCTGTTACCGTTCCTGATACAGTTTGTTGTGCTAAGGCAACTTGGAACACCGCTAAAAAAGCAAGTGTTACTATTTGAATAAATTTAATTTTCATAATCTTTAATTGTTAGCAATTCCAAAGATGTTAAATAATTGTTAATTATGCAAGTTTATAGTAAATAACTTTTTTGTTTACTGAGTCTTACGATGTAAAAATCAAGTTTAGTTCAATAAAAAACTTCTGAAAATCGACTTTGTTGCGGTTTTAATACCTAAAACATATACGCCAGTTGCCAAATGTGCGGTATCTATTCGGGTATTTGTGCTTGAAGAATTGCCCTTTGATTGACGTGCTACTTCTCTGCCCATGAGGTCGTAGAGTGCGACGGATTGAATTAAATTATCCGAAAGAAGCATGACTACAGTGATGATTTTAACAGAATCGTCATACATCACCAAAACACCTTCAGGGTTTAGCTTTTCCAGTTCAGCTTTTGAAGCAAAAAATGTTCCTGGCCCCGAAAGAACAAGGGAAGCATTTTGTTGACCTCCCACCAACCTGCCTTTATGGCTAATCACAATTTCATAAAAACCATTTGACACGTTTGGAATAGAAATTTTTTCTAGGTTATCCCGGTCATTGTCTCCTTTAATAGCCGTGACTTGCTGTACCGCTGTGGGAAGTTTCCATGGGAAAAAGGTTTCTGTCCCTTCGTATATACGTAGATCTAAGTCATTTACAAGTGCAATGGCGGCATCCACATCGGCATTGGGGTCAAACCAAGCAAGTGTGGCTTGGAGCGCACCCTCATCGTTTCCGATAAAAAAAAGACGTTTGACTTTTCCATCACTAAGGGTGAATTCGGTTAGCGCATTTGGTTCGGTATCCGCGTCTTGCTGCATGAGTGCAGCTGCTTGTTCAAGGTTTAGTGCGCCATAGCCTGTTTTGACATCAGGTCCAGGAATATCGCCAGGCGCGTACCAATAATCAATGTCATCAGCGGTATGACAGATAAGTGCCTTGACAGTAGCTCCCGTCATGTAGCTATTTGTTTGTTCTTGATACAATTGTTGCAACAAGGCAATACCGCCTGCTGCACCAGGAGCAGCAAACGAAGTCCCGCTGCCGACCAAGTAGCCGTCCATTTCGTCGGGTGTGCTGACAAACCAGTAGGGAGCAGCCACTTGGCTGCCCAACACACTTATTTCGGGTTTGATGCGAAAATCGTTGGTAGGCCCAGCACTACTAAAACCCGATGCACGAAACCTTGTCCCGTCATCATCCATAGAAAAACTAGCCACCGTGAGGACATTTTTGGCGGTTGTCGAACCCGTAAGCTGATCTAAACCAACAACTTCTTGAGCTGGGTATGAATTATTTCCGTCATTTCCAGCAGCAGCTATATGGAGATACTTTGGATAAACATAAATTATGTTGTCCAAGACAGCACTCCACTCACTGTAATCCCCAATATATTGATCCTCCAATATGTTTCCGTCTCTATCGATAAGCGGATAGCCATAGGAATGATTGGAAAGGATAAAGTCGGTATTGTTGTTGGTTTGTAGTTGGTCTAAAATTTCAAGTACATCATCATCCCAATCGTAGGAATACAACCTTTCTAAGTTGGGTGCCACACCCGTTACATCGTAGTCATCACGGTGAAAAAGGCCTTTGGCAATAATGATTGACGCCACAGCTGTTGGGTGCCCATCCCAAAGGTCAGGTGTTTCGGCATCGGCAATTTCTATAGGCACTTGGTAGCCAAAAAAGTCCGGCCCGCCCGTAAACTCCTCGTGAGCGGCAAAAACGTGACCAGCATCCCAAACGCCAACATGAATGCCACTTCCATCGAGGTTAAGTCCAGTTGTTCCTTCGTTACCGAGAGCGTCTGCTTTGATGGCTTTTCGTATGGAGCGTCCGTGGTTGGTCGAAAAATAGACGGGTGTGCCGTTGCTGAGGATGCGGTTGGGCCGTATATAGGCACCGTTTTTGTCCTTTTTTAGACGTGGGTCTTTCGCCTTGATCAGGCTATCGATGATACGATTTTGTGTTGCCGCTTGGTGTAGCACACGTTCTTTTAAGGTTTTTTTTTGAAGTGCCTTTTGCTGTTCTGGTGGGGTAGTGGTACTTTTGCTCGAAGAGACACATGCCCCAAAAGTCAGCAACATAATAACAAAAGCTATTCCCCTTTTCACTCCACTAAAATAACAAAAAAACCCCCGCCAATTTGGCGGGGGTTTTTCACTAATTAAAATATGATTTTAATAACCTTCATTTTGAACAATATTTGAATTGGCATTGATTTCATCAGCTGGTATTGGATAAGCAAACAGTTTGTTTGGATATGCATGAGTGTCCAAAAGTTCCATCAATGTTCCATAAGCTTTAATTGAACTTCCTGTTCGCATTAAATCATCCCAACGAAATCCTTCAAACATCAGTTCCTTTCTTCTTTCAAGAAGAATGTTTTCCTTTGAAGCATTTGCATATGTAGAAGCACCTCTTTTTGAAGTAATTTCGTTCAGTTTAGTTAAAGCTCCATCAGAATCTCCTGTTTCAAGCAATGCTTCGGCAAGGTTTAACACCACCTCTTCAATTCTAATAAGAGGAATATTGTCCCATCCATTAATATCTGGATACTTTTTCATATTTCGAAGAAGGGTTCCTTGCTTTCCTAAAATATCTGCACGAACATCGCCGCTCTCATATAAGCCCTCCACTTCTGGCATTACCTGTAAATCACCATAACCAGAATCATCAGGTTGGGTTCTGTAGATGTATGCAATAGAGTTAGAACTCAAATTATCTGTGCTACTAAATGCTAATTCAAATATTGAATTAGCATTTTTACTTGAAGCCCAACTATCAACAAATGCACTTGCTTCAAGTACTGAATATTTATTTGAACTAATTACTTGTTCTGCTGCACTTTTTGCTTTACTCCATTCACTAAAATAAACGCAAACTCTAGAAAGTAAAGCTGGAGCTGCATGCTTAGAAACAAACTCACTATCATCAAATTGGTCATCCATTAGAGAAAATGCCATTTCTAAATCATTAATTATTGCCGTTTTTACTTCAGCAACTGTATTTCTAGAGGGATATAAATTATCTCCTTTAAATGTGGTCACGATAGGCACTCCTAAAGTTCCACCAGAATGTTGTTGACCATAAAAACGCACCAAATCATAATGAGCTAAAGCACGTAAAAAATAAGCGCTACCTTGTAAATGTTTAGCATAGGTTTGATCACCCTCCAAAGTAGATACGTCTGTATTAATGATTACATTGGATAAAGCTATTACTTCATAGCAGTTATCCCATATTCCTCCTGAATTTTTATTGTAGTTAAAAGCACCTTGTGTTGTAAAGCGACCTGAATTTCCATTTGAGAATACATTATCTGATCTAACTTCATTAGTCGCTATAACTTCTCTTCCCCAATAACCAGCCAAGGTAAGTCTATTTAACGCACCCTTAAGTAATCCATAAAGGTTTGAAACGTTAACAATACTACCCTCAACCGTCTTTTCTTGACTTAATGTTGGCTCTAAATCATCTTTTGTACACGAAGTCACTGCAATAATCATAATAGACCATACTAC
>JAURDG010000024.1 GCA_030828025.1 Flavobacteriaceae bacterium
ATGCCTATTAAAAGTTTTCAAGCAGCACGTCAAAAACTCATTTCTAATCGTAGAAAATCACTTTTAGTTCGAGACTATATGACACGCAATTTGATTACTTTCTCCCCAGAGCAATCTATTTTAGAGGTCATGCGGATTCTTATCCGCAATAAAATATCTGGTGGTCCAGTTTTGGACGAAATGACCCGATTAGTTGGAATTATTTCTGAGGCAGACTGTATCAAGCATCTTTCGGAAAGTAAATATTTTAACCAACCTTTTTTTGATCGAAAAGTGATGGATACTATGTCTGTAAGCCCAGATACCATTGAAGCAGATAAAACTATTTTTGATGCTGCATCGGTTTTTCATGATACCAACCGTCGAAGGCTTCCTGTTTTGGACCAAGGTAGATTGGTGGGGCAAATTAGTCGGCAAGATGTTGTAAAAGCAGCGTTAATGTTGCGCAGTCAACAGTGGCGTAAATAACATGTAATTCTAAACCCCAAATATTATGAGTACTATTCAAAACAACGTACAACTTATCGGACATTTGGGCGATGCCCCCGAAGAAGTCAAGCTAGATTCAACAAAAAAGATGGTAAAGTTTTCCATTGCAACAAATATTCGTTTTAAAAACAAAGGTGGCGAGGCTGTAGAAAACACCCAATGGCATCGTATTGTTGCTTGGAATAAGCTAGCAGAAGTATGCCTAAACCACCTGAGTAAAGGAAGCCATGTCGCTTGTCAAGGACGGCTAATCTACAGGGATTACGAAACTAAATCTGGTGAAAAAAGACAGGCTGCAGAAATTCATCTGGAAGATTTATTGATGCTTTAACCAAAGATATCCTCAGCAGTGCGATAGGTATTGGCGTGCGCTTCAACAATTAAATTGACATCTGGCGCATAGCCACCGCCCATACTGCATTGTACAGGAATATTTCGCTGGTGACAGGCGGAAAGCACGAGCGTATCCCTTTCTTTTGTTCCCTCGAGTGATAGTGATAAACGGCCTAGTTTATCTTCTTTTAGCACATCAACACCGCAGAGATAAAACACAAAATCTGGAACGACTTGATCGAATAGTTTATCTAACTGTTTTGTTAAAAGCCTTAGGTATTCTGTGTCGGTGGTGTTGTCTGCAAGTGCGATGTCCAAGTCACTGCGTTCTTTTTGAAAAGGATAGTTGGATTTTCCATGCATGGAAAAGGTAAAAACATGCGGGTTTTGTGCAAAAAGTGCTGCGGTGCCATTCCCTTGATGTACGTCCAAGTCAATAATCAATAGTTGTTTTGCTGCTTTGTTGTGCAGCAAGTAGTTTGCGGCAATTCCCTGATCATTGAGCAAGCAAAAGGCTTCGCCACGGTCAAAAAAAGCGTGATGTGTTCCGCCAGCAATATTAAACGAGATGCCATGCGCTAAGGCATAATCACAACCTTTAAGGGTGCCTTGTGCGATAATGCACTCGCGATCAATTAGTTTTTTAGAAAGTGGAAAGCCAATTTTTCGGGCTTCCTTTTTTGGTAAAGACAAGTCTAAAAGTTGTTGGAAATACACCATGCTGTGCGTGCGTAAAACATGCTTATCGGCAATTCTTGTGGGTGTAAAAAACTGCTCTCTTGTGCAGGTTCCTTCGCGTAGGAGTTGTTCGGGTAATAGCTCGTATTTTAACATTGGAAACCGATGACCATCGGGCAGCGGATGAGCGTAAATCGGATGATGGGCAATGCGAATCATTGCCACAAATATACCCCTTATCGTTTTCTTTTTTCTCGTAGAATAAAGGATGCGACGATCAAGCCAAACCCAATAAGGAATAAAAACTGATATAAACCGTTTTCCTTTTTAAATAGAAAAAGATCTTCAACAAAACTGTCAATGCCTATTTCTACAAATGAAAGAACTAGAGAAGAAATTACTACAAGGGCAAAGCCAATGGCGAAAAGCTTTTTATACGTAGGAAACTCGGGCATATTGATATGATCTGGTAATGTAAATCTATCAAATTCTTTTCGAATAGAAAAATTACCCTAGCTTTTCTTGCTGTAATTGAATGGCTTCGTCTTCGATTTTTTCAAACAACAACTCGGCTTTTCCCAGGATATGGCCACTATTGATTAAAGGCAATTCTTTGGTGGCTTCCCAACTACTTTCCTCGAGCTGCATCATGGCAATAAGCTTAGCAGCAATATGCGGCAAAAAAGGTCCAGATAAAGTAGCCAAACTTGCGGCAACTTGCATTGCAGTAAACATAATGGTCGCTACCCGTTTAGGATTAGTTTTGATGAGCTTCCAAGGCTCTTCGTCTGCCAAATACTTATTTCCCAAGCGTGCTATTTGTATCATTTCTTGGCTAGCAGCTCTAAATTTATACTGGTTTAACAAACTCGAGATTTGGTCGGGAGCGACACTCAATTGGATGAGCAACTGCTTATCCACCTCGTGTTGCTCATGAGGACTTGGTACTATCCCGTCATAATATTTGTGCATCAACACCATAACCCTGTTGATGAAATTCCCGAAAATAGCAACCAATTCGCTGTTGTTTCGTGTTTGGAAGTCATTCCACGTAAAGTCGTTGTCTTTTGTTTCAGGGGCATTTGCCGTGAGGACATAGCGCAAAACATCTTCTTTGTTTGGAAAATCGACTAGGTACTCATGCAGCCAAACCGCCCAATTTTTGGAGGTAGATAATTTTTGCCCTTCAAGGTTTAAAAACTCATTTGCTGGCACGTTTTGGGGTAAGATATAATCATTCATTGACTTGAGAACAGCAGGAAAAATGATGCAATGGAAAACAATGTTGTCTTTGCCAATAAAGTGTACCAATTCGGTTTCCTTGTCCTGCCAATAAGGCTTCCAGTCTTTGTTGTTTTGCTTTGCCCATTCTTTGGTGGCAGACACGTAGCCAATAGGTGCATCAAACCAAACATACAACACTTTGTTTTCACCACCAGCGACAGGCACGGGAATTCCCCAGGCTAAATCGCGCGTGACAGCTCTGGGCTTCAGTCCATCATCTAACCATGATTTTACTTGTCCTAAAACATTTGGCTTCCAGTCCTTTTGATGACCTTCTAAAATCCACTCACGTAAAAACTCCTCGTATCTATTCAATGGTAAATACCAATGTGTGGTGGATTTCAGCGAAGGTGTTGCACCCGAAAGTGCCGATTTAGGCTCAATCAGGTCAGTAGCATTAAGCGAGCTGCCACAAGCCTCACATTGATCGCCATAGGCCTCTGTGTGTTGGCATTTTGGGCAAGTGCCCACCACATAACGATCGGCTAAAAATTGGTGTTCTTTTTCATCATATAACTGCGCTGATGTAATGGTCTCAAAACAATCGTTGTCATGCATTGTTTTAAAAAACTCTTGGGCTGTTTCGTGATGAACCTCACTTGAGGTGCGTCCATAATAATCGAAGGATATGCCAAAAGAATCAAACGAGTCTTTAATAATATGGTGGTATTTATCAATGATTTCTTTAGGTGTTACCCCTTCCTTTTTGGCTTTCATGGAAATGGCCACACCATGCTCATCGCTTCCGCAAATAAACAAAACTTCTTTACCACACAAACGCAGGTATCGCGCATAAATATCGGCAGGTACATATACGCCAGCCAAGTGTCCAATGTGAATGGGACCATTGGTATAGGGCAGGGCAGCGGTAATCGTGTAGCGTTTACTCATAGTCAAAATTCGGCACAAAAATAGGAATTTTACGGCCGAGCAATGCGGTGTTTTTTATCTTTAAGCACCTAATCACACCACATGGATACCTACAATAAAGGAAAAACAGGTGAGCAACTCGCCGCAGCCTACCTTCAAAAACTAGGCTATACTGTACTGGCTACCAATTTTTACTACCAAAAAGCAGAGATAGATATTATTGCACAACAGGGCAACATCCTTTGTATAGTTGAGGTAAAATGGCGCCAATCGGATGCTTTTGGTGCTCCACATGTGTTTGTTACGCCAAAAAAAAGAAAGCTGTTGGCACACGCAGCAGCATACTACATTCAGCAAATTGGCTGGCAAGGCGAAACCCGTTTTGACATTATCAGCATCGTGGGAAATGCACAGCAACCCAACATCGAACACATCAAAGGGGCGTTTTATTTTTTCTAATAATGTTATATTTTAAACATTTTGTGATTTTATTTATATATTTGTGAAATAATTAAAATTCATGAAAACCATAGCAGCTGCGGTTGAGTCCTATATCCGATCAAAACCATTTTTAATTAGTGCACTTACACAAGGAATCATCAATCTAACATCTCTTTCGCGCATGATGCAAGATGAGATTCAAGAGCAAATTCAAAAACCAGTACGTACTGGAGCCATTGTTATGGCACTTAAGCGTCTATCTTCAGATTTGGAGTTTCGTCATGCACACAAAATCATAAAAACCCTAAAAAACATTGGTGATATTACGGTTCGTTCATCGCTAGCAGATTACAATTTTAAGGTTTCCGACACGCTTTTGGCTGCTCAAGCACAACTCTTGGCAAAACTCCAACTATCTAGCGAAAATTTTTACACCTCATCTCGTGGTGTGCATGAATGTAACATTGTGGTAAGTCAGCACCTTTCCCCTTTGGTTGATAAATTTTTGGCAAATGAAGAGTGCTTACACAAAGAAGAAAGCCTCTCATCAATTACGCTAAAACTGCCCACAGAAAACGTAGCTATTCCTGGGATTTATTACTTTGTTTTCCAACGTCTTTCTTGGGAAGGCATCAATATTTATGAAGTTATATCTACTTCAAATGAGTTTACCATTCTTGTTAATGATGAGCAAGTAGATAAGGCGTTTCGGGTGGTTAAAGACTTGAAGCAGTTGTAGGTTCGGCTAGCTTTTTGAGTGCATCAATTGCAGCAGTGATGCTGTGGACCTCCGTCAAGACCAAAATTAATTTTTGCCCTTCCTTGGTGTTTTTTTCTTTCAGTTGTGCGTTTTTCAGTCGCCCTAATTGTTCTAGTAAATACTTAAAACGGTCTTCCTGGTAAAAAGCACTTTCGGGTGCTGCATGGAATCTGCAGATACACTTTTGCTTTTTAAGGATAATTTTTTCAAATCCTAGCGATGCGCCCAACCATTTTAAGCGAACACTATCAAAAAGTTCAAGTGTAGGTTCTGGCAAGGCACCAAAACGATCAACAAGCGCAACAGAAAATTCCTCTAATTCTTCTTCTGTTTTTAGCTCTGCTAACTTTTGGTATTGACTTAGCCGCTCGGTCACGTTATTGATGTAGTCAGTCGGTAAAAAAACCTCAAAATCGGTATCCAACACTAGCTCTTTTGCACGTGTTTTGTGATTTGGGTACAGGGCTTTAAACTCATTTTCTTGCAACTCTTCAATGGCATCCTTTAGGATTTTTTGATAAGTTTCAAAGCCAATATCGTTGATAAAGCCACTTTGTTCACCACCGAGTAGGTCGCCAGCCCCACGAATTTCCAAATCCTTCATGGCAATCTGAAAACCGGATCCCAAGGCGGTGTATTGGCTGATGGCTTCCATTCGTTTTCGTGCGTCTTCTGTCATCACAGAAGAAGGAGGCGAAATCAAGTAGCAAAAGGCTTTTTTGTTGCTGCGCCCCACACGCCCACGCATCTGATGTAAATCACTAAGCCCAAAATTATGGGCGTTATTTATAAAAATGGTATTTGCATTGGGAACATCCAAACCACTTTCAATAATGGTTGTAGTAACCAAAATATCGTATTGCCCATTAATGAATCCCAGCATAACCCGTTCTAAGGTATTTCCAGGAAGTTGTCCATGAGCCGTTGCAATTCGAGCATCGGGAATAAGCCGCTGTAGCATACCCGAAATTTCCTTAATATTTTCAATACGGTTATGCACAAAAAACACTTGACCACCACGTTGTAATTCGTAAATCACGCCATCGCGAATGTGCTCTTCGCTCCAAGAAATTACCTGACTTTCTATGGGGTATCTGTTGGGTGGTGCCGTATTGATGACAGACAAATCACGGGCAGCCATCAGGCTAAACTGCAAGGTTCTGGGGATTGGCGTAGCTGTCAGCGTCAGTACGTCCACATGTTCTTTGAGCGAGCGTAACTTTTCCTTAACACCAACACCAAACTTTTGTTCTTCATCGACAATTAACAAGCCCAAATCCTTAAACGAAACCCCCTTGCCAACCAACTGATGCGTACCAATGACGATGTCAATCGTTCCATTAGCGATACCTCCAAGCACCTCCTTTTTTTGCTTGTTGGTTCGAAATCTATTGAGGTAGTCAACAGTAACGGGAAATTCACGGAGTCGTTCCAAAAAGGTGTTGTAATGCTGAAAAGCCAATATGGTTGTGGGCACCAAAACAACAACTTGCTTGCCGTTATCTACGGCTTTAAAGGCAGCCCGAATGGCCACTTCTGTTTTGCCAAATCCAACATCGCCGCAGACCAGCCTATCCATAGGTTTTTGGTCTTCCATGTCTTGTTTTACCGCTGCTGTTGCCGTGCGCTGGTCGGGTGTGTCTTCAAACAAAAAAGACGCCTCCAGCTCGTGTTGCAGGTAGCTATCGGGACCGCAGGCAAAGCCTTTGTTTAGCCGCCGTTTTGCATAAACTTGAATAAGATTAAAGGCAATTTCTTTGACTTTCTTTTTGGTTTTTTGTTTGATTTTATTCCATGCGCCCGAGCCTAATTTATAGACTTTTGGTGCAGCGCCATCTTTTCCATTGTATTTCGAGATTTTGTGCAGCGAATGAATACTGACATACAAGATGTCTCGGTCGCCATAAAAAAGCTTAATTGCTTCTTGGGATTTTCCTTCAACCTCAATGCGCTGCAATCCGCCAAAGGTTCCAATCCCGTGATCAATATGGGTAACATAATCGCCTACTTCCAGTTGAGCGAGGGCTTTTAGCGAGATGGCTTGTTTTTTGGCGTATCCATTGTTTAGCCGAAACTTATGATAGCGCTCAAAAAGCTGATGGTCGGTATAACAAACTAGTTGTGCATCGACATCAATAAACCCTTGATATAGCGGCGCCACCCAAAAAAGAACAGCTGTTTCTGGAGCGAGTTCCTCAATGATTTGCTCCAGTCGTTCTTTTTGGGTTTCAGAAGCACAAAAAATATGATTCACACGCTGCTGTTCTACATTTTCACGCAAATGGGTAACAAGCCAATCAAATTTCCGTTTAAAATGCGGTTGCGGTTGACAATCAAATACTACTGAAGGGCTTTTGCCAGCACCTGAAAATGAAATGTGCTTTAACTGTGCTAAATCGTTTAAAAAAGAAGCACCATCTACAAAAAGAGCTGCTGGCGGAAGACGTTTTAGTGGGCTATCCAAGGTGGCAAAATTTTCTTGAGCAACAGCAAAAAGCTTATCTAAGGCTGCCGTACTTAGTTGCTCGTGTTGCACACATAGCAGCGCATCGCTTTCTAGAAACGATAGCAGCGATTGGCGTTCGTTTTTAGAGTCTTTTTCTTCAATGTTCGCCAAGACACGAATGTTGTGATGCACGGCTGTAGAGCGTTGGGTGCTTATGTCAAAGCTGCGCATGGTATCCACTTCATCACCAAAAAACTCGATTCGATACGGCTCACTATGATTAAAGGAATACACGTCTAAAATACCTCCTCGAACAGCAAACGACCCAGGCTCTGTGACAAAATCAACCCGTGTAAAGCCAAATTCAAACAGTGTTTCGTTTACAAAGTCAATGCTCAGCTCGTCACCTTGATTGACTTCAAGGGTTTTTCGCTGCATTTCTTTTGGGGTTAGCACTTGTTCAAAGAGCGCCTCTGGATAAGTAACCACCAGTTGCTTGGGGTTTTTGCGTAATTTTTCGAGGACTTCCGCGCGCATCAACACATGGGCATTGTCCACTTCTTCAATACTGTATGGCTGTCGATAACTCGAAGGAAAAAATAGTGGAGGCTGCTCCATCAATACTTCCAAGTCATTTAAAAAATAGGCGGCTTCTTCTTTGTTTGTAAGTATCCAAACCAAGCTGCTGTTGTGTTGTTTAGCAAGCGAGCGAACCAAAAAAGCATACATGGACCCAACAAGTCCCGAAACCTCTAGTTTTCCATCCTGCACGACACCCGAGTACACCGCTTGGAATTTGGGATTGTTTTGATAAAGTTGAGGTAGTTTGGTCACGCTAGCTTTTTGGCAAAAATACGAAGTAGCGGCAGTGTCTGGCGCAAGAACGTTATTTTTTAAACAAAATTCGGTTGCGATGTGATGTATCGAGTTTTTGGTTGCCTACAGAGTTATTACATTTGCGCCAATGAAAACTACGTTAATTCGCCCGGCTCAAGCCTCTGATGCAGTTCATATTTTGGCACTCATCAACGAATTAGCTGCCTTTGAACGAGCACCAGATGAGGTTGAGGTTACTGTTCCCGAACTCATTCAGGATGGGTTTGGTGAGCATCCCAAGTTTAAATGCTTTGTTGCTGAGGTTAAAGAGCAAATAGTTGGTATGGCACTTTTTTACCCGTCCTATTCCACTTGGAAAGGGAAGTCATGGCATTTGGAAGACCTTATAGTCACCGAATCCATGCGAGGTCAAGGGATTGGCTTTGCCTTACTCAAGGAGTTTATCCTTTTTGCTCAGGCTTCTGGTGTGAGACGTATTCAGTGGGTGGTGTTGAATTGGAACACGCCTGCAATCGATTTTTATCAAAAACACGGTGCCACAATCTTAGAAGAGTGGAATATTACGCTGATGAGTAAGGGTGCCATGAACCATTTTATTGCAGAACATCATGCGGGTATTTAAGTTTGGAGGAGCATCGGTTAAGGATGCAGCTGGAGTAAAGAATGTAGTACAGGTGTTGAACCAAATGGGACATCAAGACACACTACTGGTCATTTCTGCTATGGGCAAAATGACTAATGCTTTTGAGGATGTGGTGTCGGGTTATTTTGCCCAACCACAAACGCACCTTGAGGCATTTCACCAAGTGGAAGATTTTCACAGAAATATGGTACGCGACCTCTTTGAAGGGCAGCATCCAGAAATTGAGGAGCGTGTTAAAGATTTGCTGGGTCAATGCCGCACTTTTTTGGAAAACAACCGTTCTCCACACAACTCATTTGTTTACGATCAGGTGGTTAGCTTTGGCGAGTTGCTTTCTACGTCAATTGTGAGTGCTTACCTGAATCATTCGGGCATAGCAGCCACTTGGATAGACGCCCGCAATTGCATCAAAACAGATAACGATTATCGTAGTGCGCATTTGGATTGGGAGTTGACACAGGCGGCTATTTTAGCGCAATTTCATGGAACAACCCTCAAAGTTACCCAAGGCTTTATTGGAAGTGATGATAATAATTTCACAACCACATTAGGAAGAGAAGGTTCAGACTATTCTGCGGCTATTTTTGCCTATTGTTTGGGTGCTACTGATGTGACGATTTGGAAAGATGTTCCTGGCGTACTTAATGCTGACCCGAGAGTATTTGACAAAACACAAATGCTTCATCATATCTCGTATCAGGAAGCGATCGAGTTGGCTTTTTATGGCGCATCAGTGATTCACCCCAAAACACTACAACCTCTCCAGCGAAAAGAAATCCCGTTGTTTGTTAAATCGTTTCTCAACCCAAAAGAGCCGGGAACACAAGTAGGAAAAGGCGTGCGTATGCGCCCCGAAGTACCGTGCTATATTGTAAAAAAAGGGCTTTCGCTTTTGCGTCTTTCAACCCGTGATTTTTCTTTTATTGTTGAGGACAACATCAGTGATATTTTTAAGCTATTACACGAGTATAAAATGTCAGTAGATTTGATTCAAAATTCGGCCATCAGTTTTTCGGTATGTGTCTATGACAAATACAACAAAATGGAGACTTTATTGGGTGCGTTGCGCGCTAGATTTGATGTGCAGCACCAGCCTGATGTGACACTCTTTACCATTCGTCATTATGATGACAAGTCTGAAAAAGAACTGCTAAAAACGCACAAACTAGTGCTGGAACAGCGAACACAAACCACCTTGCAGTTGGTGATGAAATAGCTATCTTTACAAGAAATATTCCCCATGTCGCTTGTGCAAATTGCCGATGTTTCTGCTGCACTCAAGTTGAGTAAAACAGGTCTTTTTGGGAAGTGTGTCGGTTATTTGGTATTTAAATTACTTCGGCTAAATGAGCTTAACAAGGTTTACCAACGCAGCTTAGAAAACCATGAAGATGCGGATGGTTTTTTAGATGCCCTGTTATACCACTTTAGAGTTCGGTATTACATTAATCCAAAAGATTTAAAGCGTATTCCCCAGAAAGGTCCTGTTGTCGTCGTTGCCAACCATCCGCTTGGGGGTATTGATGGTATTATTCTCTTGCATTTATTGAAACATATTCGCCCTGATGCAAAGCTGATGGCTAATTTTTTGCTAGAGCGAATTAAACCACTCAACGACCAGTTTATTTGGGTAAACCCTTTTGATGCCAAGCAATCGACAAAGTCTAGTGTGGCTGGCTTTAGGCAAGTGATGCGGCACCTAAACAACGAGGGCTTATTTGCTGTTTTTCCTGCGGGTGAAGTAGCAAGTAAGTTAAAAGGGAATATTCCAATTGATCCAGATTGGAACCTGGCTATAATTCGTTTGCTTCAAGGAGCAAATGTTCCTGTGGTGCCCATTTATTTTCACGCCCGTAATACCCATCTGTTTTATCGCTTGGCTGCCATTAATGGCTTGTTGCGCACCGCACGACTTCCTGCCGAAATGTTGCATCAGAAATACAAAACCATCAACTTACGTATTGGCAAACCCATAGCTGTGAACGATCAACAAACCCATGCCGCACTTACCGATTATGGATCTTTTTTGCGCAAAAAAGTATATATGCTGTCTAATACTTACGAGCGCACGAATATACTTAAGCGGATGTCTAGTCCACTACGGCGAAGAACTAAAAAGGAAAAACCAATTGACCCGCCAATACCAACAGCCGTTTTAGAGGCAGAGATTAAGTTATTGCTGGCGCAAGATAAGTCACTGCTTAAGTCAAAAGACTATGAGCTTTTTTTGGCATCATCTTCCCAAATACCGAATTTATTGCATGAAATCGGACGCCAACGTGAGCTTGCATTCCGCGCAGTAGGCGAGGGCACAAACAAAGCGGTAGATTTAGACCATTATGATATGGACTATTTACATTTGTTTTTATGGGATCATGCGGCAAAGCGACTTGTTGGCGCATACCGTTTGGGCTTAGGTAAGGAACTCTTTTCGAAGCAAGGCTTGTCGGGCTTTTACTTGGCCGAACTTTTTAATTTTGAGCTTGAGACCCACCAAATGCTTCACGATACCATTGAATTAGGAAGAGCCTTTGTTGCCAAAGACTACCAACAACGTCCTATGCCCCTATTTTTGTTGTGGAAAGGAATTATACATGCAACACTACGCTACCCCAATTATTCGTACCTCATGGGCAGCGTAAGTATCAGCAATCAGTTTTCTAATTTTACTAAATCGCTGATGATTGAGTTTATGCGCTCTCATTATTACGACCCATATCTGGCGCAATACATCACCCCAAAAAAGGAATTTAAAGTCAAGCTCAAAGAGACAGACAAGGAGTTTGTCTTTGATGAAACCTCAGCTGATTTAAACAAATTTGATAAGCTCATTGACGAACTCGAACCGGGTGAATTTCGCCTGCCGGTATTAATCAAAAAATACATCAAACAAAATGCGCG
>JAURDG010000028.1 GCA_030828025.1 Flavobacteriaceae bacterium
AGGATAGATTGTCTAATCCACCAAACGGCGTATGAGATAAATTTGAATCCACGGGTTTCATCAAAGCGTTTTGCCGCTTTGATAAGACCTAGATTTCCTTCGTTGATTAGGTCAGGAAGAGTAAGTCCTTGATTTTGGTACTGTTTGGCTACAGATACAACAAAACGAAGGTTTGCTTTTGTCAATTTTTCCAAAGCAATTTGATCACCAGCTTTGATACGCTGTGCTAATTCCACCTCCATTTCGGCGGTAATCAGATCAACTTTTCCTATTTCTTGAAGATATTTATCTAGTGAAGCGGTCTCGCGATTAGTGACCTGCTTGGTAATTTTTAATTGCCTCATTGCTTTGAAAAATGCTTATGCTATATATTATACGAACTTCAATAGCCTTAGGTTACAAAACCACAAAAAAAATCCGCCAGCTTGTTAGAACGGGCGGATATTGCTTGTTTTAAAAAAAGAACTAGTCTCTTTTTTGTCTTCTATTTCGGTCACCGCCGTTTCTTCGATCACCACTAGGACGAGGCTTACGCTCTACATATCCTTCTGGCTTTTCTAAAAGTGCTTTTCGCGAAACTTTCTCTTTTTTGGTTCTTGGATCTACACCGAAGTATTTTACATCGAATACATCACCCATATTGACAACATCGGTAACATTTTCGGTGCGCTCCCAAGCAAGTTCACTCACGTGTAAGAGTACTTCATTACCTGGTGCGTCGGTATATTCTACCACAGCTCCAAACTCAAGAATCTTAATGACTTGAACTTCATAGGTTTCGCCAACTTCTGGCTTGAAGGTAAGTGCGTCGATGCGAGCAAGCACTCGATCAATACCTTCTGGTCCAGTACCTAAAATTTCAACTATACCATCACCCGTTTCTGGATCTTCATTGATCACAATCGTAGTTTGGGTTTCTTTTTGAAGTTCTTGAATGACTTTTCCACCAGGACCGATAAGTGCACCAATGTACTCATTTGGAATAGTGCACATCACCATTTTTGGTGCATGGTCTTTAACATCGGCTGCAGGAGTTGCTATGGTGTCTGTTAGTTTGCTTAAAATATGCAAACGTCCCTCACGAGCTTGCTTTAAGGCTTGAATCAAAATCTCATAAGGAAGTCCTTTGATTTTGATGTCCATCTGACATGCCGTAATCCCATGCTCCGTCCCCGTAACTTTAAAATCCATATCGCCCAAGTGATCTTCGTCACCAAGTATATCGGAGAGTACAGCAAAACGCTCACCGTCCGAAATAAGCCCCATGGCAATTCCTGAGACGGGATTTGAAATCTGCACACCAGCGTCCATCAACGCCATAGTACCTGCACAAACAGTCGCCATCGATGATGAGCCGTTTGATTCCAATACTTCAGAGACCACACGTACGGTGTATGGACAGTCGTCGGGCATTACTTTTTTTAGTGCACGTTGCGCCAAGTTTCCGTGTCCAATTTCACGTCTTGATGTTCCGCGCAAAGGACGTGCTTCGCCTGTACAAAACGGCGGGAAGTTGTAGTGTAAATAAAACCTTTCTTCTCCTTGTTCTGTAGGCAAATCGATGACGTTAGCTTCTCTTGAAGTGCCTAATGTAACGGTAGCTAATGCTTGTGTTTCACCACGTGTAAACACAGAAGAACCGTGTGTTGAAGGCAGATAGTCCACCTCACACCAAATGGGTCTGATGTCTGTTGTTTTGCGTCCATCCAAGCGTATTCCTTCGGTAAGTACCAATTCGCGTACAGCTTCTTTTTGTGCTTTACTGAAATATTTGCTAATTAAAGCTCCTTTTTCTTCTAACTCTTCTGCTGAAAAAGTTTCGATAAGGGCTTCTTTAACCTCTCCAAAGGCTTCACTACGTTCATGCTTCGAACTGCCTTTTTTGGCAATATCGTAGCATTTTTGGTAAGCAAACTCATGAATTTTTTGCTGCAATTCTTCGTCGCTGTCTTCAGCTTCATAGGTGCGTGTTTCTTTTTTGCCAGCTGCTTCGGCTAATTCAACTTGCGCAGCAATTTGAACCTTAATAGCCTCATGTCCAAAGCGAATGGCATCTGCCATGACTTCTTCGGAAACCTCGTCAAATTCGCCTTCTACCATGGTTACTGAGTCTTCACTCGCACCAATCATGATATCGATATTCGATTCTTTTAGTTGTTCTTTGCTTGGATTGACAATAAATCGTCCATCTACTTGTCCAACACGAACTTCAGAGATTGGACACTCGAAAGGGATGTCGGAAAGCTGAATTACTGTTGATGCGGCAAGACCAGCCAGAGCATCAGGCATTACATGTTCATCATGAGACATTAACTGAATCATCACTTGTGTTTCTGCGTGATAGTCTTTAGGAAAAAGTGGACGAAGCACGCGGTCAACCAAGCGCATGGTCAAAATTTCCTCGTTACTCGGTCTGGCTTCACGCTTAAAAAAGCCACCTGGGAATCGTCCAGCAGCAGCAAATTTTTCACGGTAATCTACTGTTAATGGTAAAAAGTCAACATCGGAAGCGTTGCGTGCCGATACAATTGTTGCTAGTAGCATACAGTTTCCACTGCGTACTACAACTGAGCCGTCGGCTTGCTTGGCAAGCTTTCCGGTTTCTAGGGTAATGCTACGACCATCGCCTAAATCAATAGTCGATGTATATACATTGGGAATCATACGTTTTTATTTTAAAGTTAGTATCTGAGTGTTGTGTTGTGGTCGTAGATACCAATGAAAAACCGAATGATGCGGATGCTTTTAAGTGCTTACTTGCGGATACCCAACTCCTTGATAAGGGATCGGTAGCGCTCAATGTCTTTTGACTTTAAATAGTCTAAAAGACTTCTTCGTTTTCCAACCAACATAACCAAAGATCGCTCGGTATTGTAATCTTTTTTGTTTTGCTTCAAGTGACCAGTTAGGTGGTTGATACGTGCTGTAAATAAAGCAATTTGCCCTTCTGTACTTCCAGTGTCTTTTTCAGACGATCCGTACTTTTTGAAGATTTCTGCTTTTGTTTCTTTTGTTAGTGACATGCCAATATTGTTGTAAATAATTATTATGCGATCCCGAGACGTTCTCGGGGCTGCAAATATAGTAAAGAGATTCAAACTTTTCACTAAAAATCGCATCGAGAAGTGTCGGGATGAAGCCTAGTAACTTTTTTCTATTAACGAATAACTATTGCCTCTTACCTATTATCCCCTGCCTACGCCCGTGCCAAAAGCGGACGATTTAAAATCAAATCGAGGTACAAATTGATGTTATGCTTTAGGTCTTTGCGGTGTGATATAAAATCTAAGAACCCGTGTTCTTGCAAAAACTCCGCCGTTTGAAATCCGTCTGGTAAGTCTTGTCCTGTGGTGTCTTTTACTACACGGGGACCCGCAAAACCAATAAGTGCACCCGGTTCAGAAATATTGATGTCACCCAACATGGCAAACGAGGCTGTGGTTCCTCCAGTAGTTGGATCGGTACACAGCGAGATATACGGAATTTTAGCATCCGCCAGTTGCGCAAGTTTAGCAGATGTTTTGGCCATTTGCATTAACGATAGCGCAGCTTCCATCATTCGTGCACCTCCCGATTTTGAAATCATCACAAATGGAATTTTATGTTTTAATGCATAGTCTGCAGCTCGATAAATTTTTTCTCCAACAACAGAACCCATAGAACCACCAATAAAGCTAAAATCCATACAGGAAATGACCAACTTGTTGCCGTTGGAATAACCTACCGCAGACCTAACTGCATCCTTTAATTTGGTTTTTTTCTGCGCGGCTTTAATGCGCTGCGTGTATTTTTTGGTATCCTCAAATTTAAGCGGATCTTTCGAAGCTAGATTGGCATCTAATTCCTTAAATTTATTGTCGTCAAACAAAATTTGGAAATACTCTTTACTGCCAATGCGCACGTGGTAGTCATCTTCGGGGGACACATAAAAATTTTCAGCAAGCTGCTCGGTATCAATGATTTTTCCCGTTGGCGATTTGTACCACAATCCTTGAGGTGTATCTTTTTTCTCGCTGGTTTGGGTTTGGATTCCTTTTTCAGTACGTCTGAACCATGCCATAGGCTAAGAATTTCATCAAATATATAAAACCTTAGAAATTAGAGGGTATTAATATTGTTAAGATCCTCAAATGCTTGTTCCAAACGGGTAACGAACGCCTTTTCTCCTTCACGAAGCCATACACGTGGGTCATAGAATTTTTTGTTGGGCACATCATCTCCCTCAGGATTGCCGATCTGTGCCTGAAGGTAGGCCGCTTTTTCCTGAATATAATCCCGAACACCAGTTAAAAAGGCATACTGCATATCTGTATCTATATTCATTTTTACTACTCCGTAGCTGATTCCTTCGAGAATTTCTTCAACGGTAGAGCCTGATCCTCCGTGGAAAACAAAGTCAATAGTGTTGGGTGCTACACCAAATTTTTCTTCAACAAATGTTTGAGAATTTTTCAAAATCTTAGGCGTTAGTTTTACGTTTCCTGGTTTATATACACCATGTACATTGCCAAAGGCGGCGGCAATAGTAAACCGCGGGCTTATTTTCGACAATTCTTCAAAAGCATAGGCCACTTCTTCGGGTTGGGTATAGAGTTTTGAGCTATCAATATCTGTATTGTCAACACCATCTTCTTCGCCACCCGTAACACCTAATTCAATCTCTAGGGTCATGTCCATTTTTGCCATCCGCTCAAGATATTTTTTGCAGATTTCGATGTTTTCTTCGATGGGTTCTTCAGAAAGATCAATCATATGAGAGCTAAACAGCGATTTTCCAGTTTCGGCAAAGTGCTTTTCACTTGCATCCAACAAGCCGTCAATCCAAGGAAGTAAATTTTTAGCAGCGTGATCGGTGTGCAAAATTACACTAACGCCATAAAGTGCTGCCATTTGGTGCACGTGTTTTGCGCCAGCAATGGCACCTGCGATAGCCGCTTGATGATTGTCGTTGGCGAGTCCTTTACCCGCATTAAACTGGGCGCCACCGTTGGAAAATTGGATGATGACGGGCGCATTTAGCTTAGCAGCTGTTTCCAGTACAGCGTTAATGGAATTGGAACCAATGACATTTACGGCTGGAAGTGCAAATTGCTTTTCTTTAGCGTAAGCGAAAATCTCTTGAACTTGGTTGCCCGTGGCAACACCTGGTTTGATAGAATGTGACATGCGTTTTTTTTGGTTGGGCAAAAGTATAAAAGAATAATGGGCTTAGAAAGGATAATTTATACCAATTGTTGCATTGGCATTTTTAAGTTGATAACTCAAATCCCAACGCGAACCTTCTGGTCGCACAGGATTGTGGGTTTTGAACCCCAAATCAAGGCGCAACAAGAATAAACCAAAGTCATAACGCATACCAAAACCAGAGCCAACAGCTAGCTCGTCTAAGTCGCGAAACCCATCAAAGCGACGTGCATCCTCTTCTACATTGTCTGCTATATTCCAAATATTACCTACATCAACAAAAAGGGCACCTTTGAATGAGCCGATTACGTCAAAACGGTATTCCATGTTAAACGACAACTTTAGATTTGCTTCATTAAATTCATTTCCTGTATCGCTAGACCCTGGACCAAGACGATATACTTCCCAAGCACGATTGTCGTAAGCACCGCCACCAAAAAATGAGCGGTTAAACGGAATATTATCTGCATTGCCAAACGGAATTGCGGCACCAGCAAAGGCGCGTATGGCCATCACCTGACTGCCGCTCAATTCCCAATGACGAATCCAGTCGGTTTCTAACTTAATATATTGACTAAAAGGCACATCAAACAGCAAATATTGTCCGTCTGTTTGTTTCCAATTAAGCGGCTTTGCCAATGCTTGCAAAAGATTTCCTGCCCAAGACACATTGGTGCGGAACTGTGCAAAAGATCGATCAAAAACACCATTCTTATTGGAGCTAAAAAACTGGATTCCAGAGCTTAATATTAGGTTATTTTGTGTTAGCCTACTTCTACGCTCTTCGATGCGTTGCACCCTATTGTAGGCAGCATCTCCTGGAACCAATGAGGTTTGTTGTTGTAGCACATCGCCAATAAAGCCTTGTGCACCAGAGGGAATGATGAGTTTGTTGTTAGTAAAATAGTTCGGGTTGGTGTCTGTGTTGGCTGCAATGGCGTTTAGTTCGTTATAGGCGTTGGTATAAACACCAAAATAATTGTCCTCATTTTTATTATTGACAAATTCCACATCAAAAAATGAAAACGTCCAACGGCGGTTTTTTTTGGCCTGCCAACTGTATTCTATAGCAGCGGACAAACTTTCTTTGTCTAACCCAATATTTTTTTGATTGGCAGCACCGATTCGAAAACTCGTTTGTGGTGCTTTTTCTTGTTTGTTTAATCTTTTACCAAAAGGGAATAAAAATTGAGGTGCGCGTAATTGCAAATCCCAAGCCACTTCGGATATCGCCACATCTGCCGATCGACCCAACGAACCCCGAGCGCCTAACTCTAGGGTTTCGGCACCACGAAATACATTAAGCACACTTAATCCAGAACTAAACGCAATACCTCTTTTTAATATGTCCGATTGGGTAAGGTCTAAACCAAATTGCAGCGAATAGCGTTCCTTAGGCATCAAATAAATAGCCGCATCAAGTAGTGTTTCATCATCATTGGCATAGCTATATCTGATGCTTGGATAGTCAAAACTTTGTAGGCGGGTTAATTGCCTTAATGTGGTGCTTCGGGCTAAATCACTATAAACTTCGCCCGTTTTGAAGGAAATGGATTCTCGCAACAATCGACGATTGTATTTTAATTTTTCTTGACTGAACAACGAAAGCCCATCGTATTTGCCTACAGCGTTGTAACTGTCGGTAACGTCGCCGCCAGACGCGCCAAGATACACTTCAATCTTGTTCATTTTTGCGATGCGGTATTCTTTCTCTACAGTCGTTCCTCCTTGGTTTTCACTATAATTTTTAATGTTTAACTGTACAGGAAGGCGATAATCTACACCCGAAGAATCGATGCCCACACTAAAGTCGATGGAGTTGTACTGAAACGGATACACACCGGCATTTCGGAATAGTTCAAACAGGCGATTGCGCTCTTTTTCAAAATCAGCAGTGCGAAATCTGTTGCCAGATTGCAAGACTTTGTGTGCTAAGTTGGCGTGGTAAATCGAATCCAAGACCGGGCTGAGTATATTGGTGCTGATGCTATCGAGATAATACGGCGCATTGGTCTGTACGTCATAACGTACTTTTGCTTTTTTATTTAATGAATTAATAGAAGATTGTACTTGTGTGTTAAAGTATCCTTCATTAGAGTAAAACGCTGTTAATTTTTGTGCATTAAAAGCTCTAGATAATGAATCGGATACTACCGGTGCTTCACCATTTCGTTTTTTCCATTCTTGAAATCCAGTTTTGTAAGCACGCATTCGATCGAGTTGTTTTTTCGACCAAATAGCTTCCAGACGCTTTTGTCGCTTTGGTTTTTTTTCAAGCCAGTTGTCAAAATCACTTCCCGCTTGATTATTTGCAGATTGATACAGCAACAAGCTAAACGGAATACCTAAAAAACGTTGGTTTGGTTTGGGTTGAACGATATTTTCAATCGAGTCAACAGCCAACTCATTATTGACAAATACCTTGCTGCTCAAAAGTAAGGGCGCCTGGTCTGTGAGGTCTTTGGTTGCAGAACATGCACTCATGATGGCCAAAAGCACACAAAAACCTAGTATTTTTGAAAAACGTGTAGTCACCTAAGCGTTGTTATTAGTCAAAAATACATCAAATACATGGTTAGCAAAAACGACCTGAAACAGTTAAGCCAATTAGGACAAAAAAAAATGAGACAACAACGGGGCTTGTTCTCTGTTGAAGGCACAAAAGCCATTGCTACTTTTTTAGCCCATGGATATTCCATGACACACTATTTTGGTTTGGCGAATACCCCAGTCATTGATGGGTACAGCATGACGGTCGTAGCACAAAACGACTTAAAAAAGCTGAGCAATCTTAAAACACCCGCAGCCTGTTGGGCGGCATTTCGCCTACCCACGCACAATGATTTTAGTCCGCAGTCGCTTAATGTGGCATTGGATGGAATCCGCGATCCTGGAAACTTGGGAACCATTATTCGGCTTTGTGACTGGTTTGGAATTGCCCATGTGTTGTGTTCTACGGATACTGCTGATTGTTTTAATCCAAAGGTTGTGCAGGCGAGTATGGGCTCTTTGGCAAGGGTGCATGTTCACTATGTTGATTTAGCCCAGTTTGTACGTCAACACAATTTAGCGGTTATCGGTACAGATATGAAAGGGATAAATCTATATGAAGCCCAAATGCCTCCTAAAGCGGTATTGGTCATGGGCAATGAAGGTCATGGTATCTCTGATGAAATACAGGCACTATGCTCGCAAACCATCCGTATTCCAAACTATGGCACACCAGCCGCTGAAAGCCTTAATGTGGCCATGGCAACAGGAATAATTTTAAGTGAATTGACACGTAGAGGATAGGCTACTCAAAAGTAAAGCGCAGAAATACGCCTCTACTTCTCATCGTGCTTATATATTGGGTGTAAATACTGGTTGGATTCTTGTCGGGCACCAACTCATTGTTGAGTGCAAAAACTCCATGCACAGAAGGTGTAAATTTAAAATAGGGTAGGTATATTTCGGTTCCGATAGCAAATTCCCAAGCATTCATGCGCTCTTTCATGCGGAAGGTTCCCGATTCGTTGTCTTCGGAATTGTTTTCTTCGCTACTGATGTTGATGTTCGTAGAAAAACTAACCATCAAGTAAGGGCGAACATTGCGAATACGCCGTGCATTAAATTTTATACCAATGGGAAAACGCACGTAATTTGACTTTACGTTTCTATTGACTAAGGCTTTGGAAAGGTCTTCTTCCGAAAATGGAAAATTAATCTCGCGTTCTACAAAAGCAACTCCGGGATGAAATCGAATGTTGATAAACTCATGAATCCGATAATCTGCCAATAAACCTACACCAAAACTAGGTTTTTGCTTGACATTGATACGAAATGGAGTGCCTGTTGGTGTAGGTAAATACTCCATTTTGGCACCAACAAAATTAAAATCAATATAATACCCAAAACGGAGCCGCCTGAAATCTTCGGTTTTTAGGTTTTCAATTGGCTTGTCTTGCGCAAAACTACTGTACTGTACGAATGTGCTAAACAAGATGATAAGACCGATAATATGTTTCATTTTTGTGCAATGTAAAGACTAACCACACCACCACTCAAAGGCTTGTGATCTACTTTAGAAAACCCAATTTTAAGTAATTTATTGCACATGGCTTTACCGTCGGGGAACTGCGCCACAGATTCACCCAGATAGGCATAAGCCCCCTTGTCGTCGGCAACAAGTTTTCCCATAGCAGGAATTAGTATTCGAGACATGACATAATGCGCTTGACGCATGGGGAAAGTCTTTGGTCGGGAAGTTTCCAGGATATACAGACAACCGTCTTTACGTAGTACTCGATGCATTTCGCTTAACCCTTTTTCTAAGTGTGAAAAATTACGCACCCCAAAAGCTACCGTTACGGCATCAAACTGAGATGTAAAGGGCAAGTTTTCGGCATCAGCGACTTGAAGTTTGATCCGATCAGAGAGGTTTAATTTGGTTAATTCTTTTGCTTGAACGGCTAACATTTGCGTGGACAAATCGACCGCATCAATTTTTAAATGAGGTATTTTGCTCAAGGCTATAGCAACATCACCAGTACCCGTAGCCACATCCAAAACGTCCACAGCCCCTTGATTTTTTACGCGACCGACAAGTTTTTTGCGCCATCCTTTATCCAAACCGAGCGATAACACTCGGTTAAGGCCGTTATATTTGGCAGCAATTCGGTCAAACATTAGTGTAACCTGCTCTTTTTTTGAAAGTGAAGAATCTTTGTACGGGGTAACTTTTTTACTCATAAGGTGCAAATGTAACTATAATCTCAACACAAGAATTGTTATCGTACGTGTAGAATCTTCCTATATTTGCACTTTAAATCTTTCAATACTGATGAATATTGCCATCGCTGGTGCTAGCGATATAGGTCTTCACTTAGCCAAATTGCTATCTTTTGAATCGCAAAACATTACCCTAATTGATGCTGACAAGGAAGCATTAAATTATGCCGACAATCACTTGGATATTCGCGCAATTAAAGGCGACCCTTCCGCTTTGGCAACCCTCAAAAAAGCTGAAGTAGATAAGGCGGATATGATTATTGCCGTCACGCCGTCCGAAACGACAAACCTTATGTGTTGTTTGCTTGCCAAACAGATTGGGTGCAAAAAGACCATTGCGCGCATCACCGATATAGAATTTGAGAAGTACAAAAAAGATGTTGATTTTCAGGCACTTGGCATTGATGAGCTGATCTCTCCAGAAGAACTGGCCTCCGAAGAAATTAGATTGCTCATTGATCAATCTGCTTTTGAAAATAGCCATGAGTTTGAAGATGGCGCATTGACCATGATGGGCACTACGCTAGAAGAAGATGCACCATTTGTTGGAAAGACTGTACGGCAGGCTGCCGAAGTTTTTCCTGGCGTTCATTTTATGCCCATTGCCATAAAGCGAAAAGAGGCGGTAAATACCATTATTCCCAGAGGAGACACCTTTTTTGAACAAGGCGACCAAGTTTATTTTACGACTTTACCCGAAGGAGTTTCAGAGCTTTACAGCCTTACGGGCGAGGTCAAAAATAAAATCAAAAATGTGATGATTTTGGGGGGTGGTCGAGTTGGCTTTAAGACTGCCGAGTTTTTGTGTAGCAAAGGGGTGAACGTAAAGCTCATCGAACTGGACAAGGATCGTGCTATTGAAATGGCCGAACGACTGCCTAATTCCTTAATCATTCATGGAGATGGTCGGGATGTTGCCTTGTTGCTCGAAGAAAACCTCGAACAAATGGATGCCTTTCTAGGAGTTACCAACGATTCGGAGACCAACATCATGTCTTGCCTTATGGCAAAGTCTAAAGATGTGTCCAAAATCATTGCGCTGATTGAAAACATGGATTATTTTGAATTGACCAAATCCATAGGTGTAGATACCTTAGTCAACAAAAAGATGCTGACGGCAAACACAATTTTTAGGTATATCCGACGAGGCGAAGTAGTCGATTTGGCCAAGCTAAACAATATGGATGCTGAAATTGTAGAGTTTAGGGTTCAGCCAAAAGCCAAAGTTATCGGCAAAGCCATTCGAGATTTGGATTTTCCTAAGGCTGCTACCATTGGCGGGGTGATTCGCAATGGCGTTGGCATTATCGCGCTTGGAGATTTTGTTATTCAGAAAGACGATTTGGTTCTTGTTTGCTGTTTGCCCCAATCC
>JAURDG010000030.1 GCA_030828025.1 Flavobacteriaceae bacterium
ATATTTGCTAAAAAATAAGGTGTTAACACGTCAACGAATACTGCCAACTTTTTATGTATTCTCGTTTTTTGTGTTTTTTGTTTTGTTCTTGATTGGTGGTGCAAATGGCTTTTTTACGTTCAGTGCTAGTCAGGAGCCTTTTGGTCAATATCCAGAAATCATGACACCGCTCAAAAAAGCACGTGCCGCATTGATTTGGGATGATATCAAGCATATTTCACTATTGCTCACATTGCTTGCTGTGTTGGGGCTATTATATTGGAAAAAAATCATCAATTCCACAGTTTTCGGCCTAGGTGTCTTGTTGTTCATGTTAGGCGACTTATGGGTTCAAAACCGAAATTATTTTGATGCGGAACAGTTTGTTTCTTCATATGCATTTAGTCAACCGTTTAAACCGACGACTCAAGACCAGCAAATTAAGGTAGATACCAGTAGGTATCGTGTGTTTGAACCAAGATTGGGTATGTCCCATGCACGGACAGCCTATTTCCACAACAGTATCGGAGGCTATCACGGCGCTAAGCCTGCAGCCATTCAAGAAGTGTATGACTTTTATTTGCAGCAAGAAGATAGCTTGGTCTTAGATATGTTGAATGTTAAATACGTTATAGATCCAGCGGTAGCATCAGGTTACTATACACGAACATCTGCTTTAGGACCAGCATGGTTGGTGTTCAACACCAAGCGTGTGGCAAATGCTACTGAAGAATTATTAGCCCTTGGCACAATTAATCCAAAGGAAACAGCCGTTTCTCGGGTGTTAAATGAAGCAGTATATAATTCGTCTCCCAACGATTCCATTCAACTTGCAGCATACCGTCCCAATAAGTTGCGCTATACTGCAGTTGTGGAAAATGAACGTTTGGCTGTTTTTTCAGAAATGTATTACCCAAATGGTTGGAAGGCGTTTATTGATGGACAAGAACAACCCCATTTTCGTGTTAATTACCTGCTTCGCGGTTTGGTGATTCCACCTGGAGCGCATGAAATCACTTTTGAATTTACACCTGCTGTGGTTCAAACGGGAACGCTCGTGATGGGCAGTGGCTGGCTTCTTTTTCTTGTTCTGTCATACGTTTTGGTTTTGCGAGCACCTAAATCTACAGAAATTGCCTAAACAAAAACACATAGCGTTAGTTGCTTACTACTGGCCGCCAACAGGCGGTTCTGGTGTGCAGCGCTGGTTGTTTTTTGCTAAGGCATGGGCGAGGGCAGGTGTGCGTGTTTCTGTCTTTGTTCCCAAAACGCCAAGAAGGGCAGAGCATGATGACTCACTCGTGCTTGACGCACACAAAAACTTACGCGTTATTTCTGTTTCAGGCTGGGAGCCTATGCGACAAAACAAATCTGCGATTGCTGAAAATGTGGGCAATAAAAAAGGGCTTTTTCACAGATTTACCCGCTGGATTCGGGCAAACTTTTTCATTCCAGATGCGCGGGTTTACTGGGCTAAGGCAGCAGCAAAGTCGTTAATGAAATCTTATAAGACAGCCCCTTTTGACATACTCATCACAACTGGACCGCCACATTCGCTGCATTTAATTGGACTAATCGTAACCAAAAGTCTTAGTATAAAATGGGTTGCAGACTTTAGGGATCCTTGGGCAGGTTTTTTTCAAAATGCAAGCTTGCCCATGGGAAGACGGGCAAAAGCCCAACACCAAAAATTGGAACAAAAAGTGGTGGAAACCGCCGATCAGGTGGTGGTAACAGCACCCTCGTTAGCAGCGCAGTTTAAACCTTATAACAGTAAGGTTGCATTGTTTACGAACGGATATGAAAAAATGCTGAAGAAATCCGCTACACAAAGTCTAGAGCTGGTCTATACGGGAAGTCTAAAGGCTCAGCAAAACCCACACGCACTATGGGCGGCCATAGCCGAACTAACACAAGAAAACAACACCTTTGCTAAGAATTTTACCTTAGAATTATACGGAAGTGTAGCGACATCCGTTCTTGAGGACATCAAGGGCTTTGGAATTGATAATTATGTTCATGTTCACGGCTATCGCAATAAGGACGAAATAGATGCCATTTTACCTCAAGCACGGGCATTGTTACTGGTTGGTGTTGATATGCCGAATACTGGAAATGTCATCCATGGAAAACTATTTGAATATATGGCTGCGGCACGCCCTGTGCTGGGTATAGGGCCAATACCTAGTGATATGCAAAACTTATTTGACACACACCATCTCGGTATTTATGCTGGTTTTGATGAGAAAAAACGCATTAAGGAAACCTTGTTGACATGGTTTACAAAAGAAAAAATTAACTTCGCTGGCACTGGAATCGACGTTTATGAACGTAGCCACATTGCTGCTCATTATTTACGCCTTATCAAACAGCTAATATGAACATGCTCACCGCTCAATCAGCAAAAAACCTTGTCAGCATCATGCTTGGCTTTGGGATTGGTGCAGTCAATACGCTAGTACTTTACCCGCATTTTTTTGGTGCTGCCAATCAAGGGTTGGTGGTTTTCTTGTTGTCCGCATCAAACTTACTCATGCCGCTTATTGGTTTTGGAGTGTCACAAACAATGATTAAGTTTTATAGTAGCTATGAAAAATCTGCTCAACAAAACTTTTTGTCTTTTATCGTTGTTTTGCCCTTGATTGTAGCAGTTCCCATCAGTTTTATCGTGTTGTATTTTCACGATGCCATTGCTGCATTACTTTCTGTCGAAAATCCAATTATTGCGACTTATACATGGGTCATTTTTGCGGTAGCTTTTGCTACTGCTTATTTCGAAATTTTCTATTCTTGGGCGCGCGTTCACTTTAAATCCGTTACCGGAAATATACTTAAAGAAATATATCCACGACTTAGTGTTTTGGTTTTATTACTTCTATATGCCATAAAGTTTTTAGACCTTGATTTGTTTTTTGTAATGCTCGTCGGCTTGTATTATTTACGCTTAGTAATGATGATGTTAATCGCTTTTCGGATTAAAAAACCAAGCTGGTCGTTTCGCTTGCCACATAATGTGCCAGAGTTGCTTCGTTACTCGTTGTTCTTGGTTTTAGCTGCATCCGCAGGAAGTCTTATCATTGATATTGACAAGTTTATGCTTCCGCAATACAAGTCGATTGACCAAACTGCATTTTACTCTGTTGCCATATTTACGGCTGCACTGATTGATGTGCCGGGCAGGGCGATGTTTCAAATTCTAAACCCCATAATTGCGAAGACACTAAACGAGAATAATAAGGCACAGCTAAATATATTGTATAAAAATAGCTCGATAAACCTTTTGCTGCTTGGAGGTTGGTTTTTTCTACTTGTTAATGCTAGTATCAACTCACTGTTTGACCTAATGAAAAACCAAGGATACGGAGAAGCAGTATTGGTCGTTTTGATGATTTCTTTTGCAAAGCTAGTGACCATGAGTTCTGGAGCATCAAACACCTTGCTTATCAACTCCAAAAAGTACCATGTATCCTTGTTGCTAACCATTTTCATGAGTTTTTTTGTTGTCTTTGGTAATTATCTATTGATTCCTATATACGGAATAAACGGTGCTGCCTTATCTACATTAATCGTTGTAGTAGCTTTCACTTTTATTCGTATGGGTTATGTTTATGCCTATTTAGGACTGCAACCATACGACATGAAAACCCTTATTGCCTTTCTTGTTATTGGGTTAGTCTTTGGCGCATCGTATTTTATTGATTGGGAAATTCATCCAATAAGCTCTATCGTGTTGAAGTCGATTTTGGTTACGTTGGTTTATGCTATTTTGGTTGCTGCCTTGAATCTTTCCGATAAAGTGAATTTGTGGATAAAACGCTTTCTTAGTCGTTAAGCAGTAACTTATACAAACTTGATTTTTTGTTTTTGCTTATCTCCTCTGGAGTTCCTGTAGCTAGAAGATATCCACCATTGGCACCACCTTCTGGTCCAAGGTCAATGATGTGATCTGCTTGCTCAATTAGGCTTATGTTGTGTTCGATTACAATCAATGAATGTCCACGTTCTATAAGTGCTCTGAACGAACCCACCAACTTTTTGATATCGTGCATGTGAAGTCCAGTAGTAGGCTCATCAAACAGGAACAAAGTCTTTTCCTTTTGAGAACCTTTTAGCAAAAAGCTAGCGAGTTTTATGCGTTGCGCTTCGCCCCCTGAAAGGGTAGAGGACGACTGTCCTAAGGCTACATAGCCCATACCTACATCTTGCAAAGGCTGTAATCGATCTGCAATTTTGATTTGTCTATGTTGTGTAAAGAATGCCACCGCCTCATCTATACTCATATTGAGCACCTCGTGGATGTTTTTGTTTTGAAACGTAACTTCGAGGACTTCTTTAGTAAACCGCTTTCCATCACAGTCTTCGCAAACCAAATCTACGTCTGCCATAAACTGCATTTCTATTTTAACAGTCCCTTCACCTTTACAGTTCGGGCAGCGACCACCATCAACGTTAAACGAAAAATGTTTTGGCTGATATCCACGATGTTTCGCTATTGCTTGACTAGAAAACAGCTTACGAATTTCGTCATATGCTTTGATATAGGTTACGGGATTGGAACGTGACGAAAGTCCGATAGGCTTTTGGCTGATGTATTCTATAGAAGAAAATGCATGTATATCGCCTTTTAGTTCACCAAACTCTCCAATTTTGTCGCCGTGGATGTCCTTTTCTTTGCGGACAGCTGGGAGCAATATGTCTTTGACCAAAGTGCTTTTTCCACTTCCCGAAACACCCGTAACTACGGTCAACATTTGGAGTGGAAAAGAAACATGGATATTCTTTAAATTATGTTCTCTTGCGCCTGTTATTTCCAACACTTTGGTGATTTTTTTGTGCTTTTCTGGAAGTTCAATCCGTTCTTTTTTGGCAAGGTATTTTCCTGTCCAAGAATCAGCTTCGAGTAGTGTTTCAAAACTACCTTGAGCAACAAGTTCACCGCCAAAAACCCCAGCGTCTGGGCCCAAATCAATAATTTCATCCGCGGCACGCATGATGTCCTCATCATGCTCAACGACAATAACGGTATTGCCCAAATCTCGAAGTGATTTTAACACCTCAATAAGCCTAGCCGTGTCTGTTGGGTGCAATCCAATACTCGGCTCGTCCAGTATATATAAAGAGCCCACTAAACTACTTCCTAGCGATGTGGCTAAATTGATTCGCTGCGATTCGCCTCCAGAAAGTGTACTCGCACGTCGATTTAATGTTAAATAACTCAAGCCTACTTGTGTCAAAAAGTGTAATCTGTCTTGAATCTCCACCAATAATCTTCGGGCTATTTGCTGTTGATAATCTGAAAGTTTTAGGTTTTTCATAAGAACAGCCAGTTCCTTAATGGGCATTTCAACCAAATCTGTGATTTTGTAGCCACCAACTTGCACATAGTCAGCTTCTGGTGCTAGCCGCTTTCCGTGACAACTTGGGCAAACGGTTTTTCCTCTGTATCGAGATAGCATCACACGATTTTGTATTTTATAATTTTTTGCTTCTAACTTGGCAAAAAAGTGATGGATACCTCTAATCTGCTTGTCGCCATCCCATAATAGTTTTTTCTGTTCAGCTGTTAATTCAAAATAAGGCTTGTGTACTGGGAAATCAACGAGAAAGGCTTTATCGATAAAACTGTTCTTATAACGCTGCATCCGTTCGCCTTTCCAAGGAGCCACAGCACCTCCAAAAACCGACAAATTGGTGTTAGGAATGACCAATTGCTCATCAATACCAATAAGATCGCCGTAGCCTTCGCACTTTGGACATGCGCCCAAAGGGTTGTTGAAACTAAATAAATGTTCGCTTGGCTGGACAAAGGTCATGCCGTCAAGGGCAAATCGATTTGAAAATGCCAGTTGGTTTTCTGTGTCAAGGTTATGCACGATTAACGCCCCATTTCCTTCAAAAAAAGCAGTCTCAATGGATTCTGCTAAACGATGATAAAAGTCCTCATCTTGAACAACAACAATTCGATCAACAATCAAATGCACCCTGTCTTCATCATGCACCGTGACTTGATCAATTCGCTCCATTTTATTATTTACCCACAGTCGTGCATATCCTTGTTGTTGGTATAAGTCAATAGTTCCGGGTAAACTTCTATTATTAGCAACATTTACAGGTGCTAGTAGCAAAAGTTTTGTTCCATTAGGCATCGTTTTTATCGCATCTAATACATCCTTGACACTATCTTTTTGTACTTTTTTTCCTGAAATGGGTGAGAAGGTTTCGCCTATGCGTGCATACAATAGCTTTAGGTAGTCGTAAATCTCTGTAGTCGTACCTACAGTTGACCTTGGGTTATTACTGATTACTTTTTGTTCGATAGCGATGGCTGGTGCAATACCATTAATCTGATTGACTTTGGGCTTATTGAGGCGTCCCAAAAACTGACGGGCATAAGAAGAAAGACTCTCGACATACCTGCGTTGTCCTTCCGCATATAAGGTGTCAAATGCCAAGCTCGATTTGCCCGACCCTGAAAGACCTGTGATAACCACAAGTTTATTTCGAGGAATGCGCACATCTATATTTTTTAGATTGTGCATTTGCGCTCCTTTTATCTCAATATATTTTTCTATTCCCATTGCCGAAAATCCAAGCTACTAATATAAATATTAAGTTTAGTTTTTAAAAAAAGAACGCATGTTATCTGTTTAAATATGTTTTATATATTTGTAAGATAAAAGCAATTATTTATAGACGAAATTTTACTCAACGTATTTACGAACTAATTAAACGAGTAAACTATGTCTATGATTCCAGATAATGTGCTTATCCAGCAATATTTAGCGGGTAACAATCAATCTTTCGAACAGTTACTTTCGAGATACAAACAACGCATTTACAGTTTTATTTATTCTAAAATTCAGGATAGAGAAATTGCAGACGATATATTCCAAGAGACATTTATTAAGGTTATTAAAACATTAAAAAAAGGCACGTACAACGAAGAAGGTCGGTTCGTTTCTTGGGTAATGCGCATTGCGCACAACCTCATCGTTGATGAGTTTAGACGCAAAAAGCGCATGCCCAAGCATGAATCCACTCGAGATACCGACTACGATGTTTTTTATAAAATAGCAGAACCAAACCTGAACATCGAAGACTTTTTGATTGACGATCAAATCAAATCCGATTTGCACGCATTAATTCTTGAGCTTCCCGAAAATCAGTTAGAAGTTTTGCGCATGCGGCTGTTTCAAGACATGAGTTTTAAAGAAATCGCAGCCCGCACAAATGTGAGCATCAACACCTCATTGGGCAGAATGCGGTACGGAATAATCAACCTTAGAAAGCTCATTGAAGAGCGTAATTTGACGATGATACAATAATTCGCATTGTGTTTTCGTTATTCCATAAAATAATTTATGGATAAACTTTACACAGCAACTACATCTAAGAACACACCAAAACCAAGTGAACTTTCACTTGAGCTCATCAAGCAATTTTCAGCATCTTATTCATCCTCACGTTTTTTAAATCGCTGGGTTGATACTTGTGCGAATTAGTAACCGTATTTTTTAAGTACGCTTTTGCGTCCAATAGTTTTGGTAATGATATCTTGATCAATATCCCAACCACGCGCTGGGGAATATTCACGGCCGTACCATATGATTTGAAGATGTAGGTCGTTCCATTTTTCTTTTGGAAAAAGACGTTTTGCATCACGCTCCGTTTGAACTACATTTTTGCCATTGGAAAATCCCCAACGATACATCAATCGATGAATATGGGTGTCCACAGGGAAGGCAGGCACACCAAAAGCCTGCGCCATGACCACGCTAGCCGTTTTGTGACCAACAGCGGGCATCGCTTCGAGGGCTTCAAAGCTTTTTGGGACTTGCCCTTGATGCTGCTCTAGTAGTATTTTTGAAAGCCCGAAAATACCCTTAGATTTCATCGGCGATAATCCTACTGGCTTGATGATTTCACGAATTTCTGCAACACTCAATTTAACCATATCAGCCGGGTTGTCGGCTTTGGCAAATAATAAGGGCGTGATTTTATTGACACGCACATCCGTGCTTTGTGCAGATAATAAAACAGCTATAAGAAGGGTGTACGGATCTTTGTGGTCAAGCGGAATAGGAATCGTCGGATAAAGCTCATTTAAAGTGTGCATCACAAAAGAAACCTTTTGGGCTTTGTTCATTATTTGTATTTTTATCTTTTAAAAATATAAAAAATGCTACAAGAAGGAAATAAAATGCCCTCATTTTCGGGACTTAATCATCTGGGAGAACCGGTCAGCGATAAAGATTACAACGGAAAAAAGTTAATCATTTTCTTTTATCCTCGTGCCAACACACCTGGCTGTACCGCAGAGGCGTGCAACCTGAGCGATCATTATGCGGAACTTCAAGCAGCGGGATATGAATTGCTAGGTGTTAGCGCAGACACTGTAAACAAACAAGCTAGTTTTGCTAACAAATTTTCGTTTCCATTTCCTTTATTGGCAGACGAAGACCTTGTTGCCATAAAGGCATTTGGGGTTTGGGGACCTAAAAAGTTTATGGGGAAAGAATACGAAGGAATTCTGAGAACTACGTTTGTTATTGATGAAACAGGAACCATCGTCCGAGTTATCGACAAAGTAAATACCAAAGAGCACGCAGCACAAATACTTGAGGGATAGGCATTTAACCTTTGTAACCGAATAGTTTTTGGTTTTTGATTAGCTTAGAAACACCTTCGGGCAACTTATCTTCCCAGCCTTTTTGTCCAGACTCAATCTGGGCTAATATATCTCTGGAAAATATCTTCATATCTTCGGTGTTGTAATCGAGTATATCAATTACTTTTCCATTGTATTTAAAGAAGTTGTAAAGCTCTTTCATGCGCGCTTGTACACGCAAATTATTGCTGTCCGTAATTTTGTCTGTTTTCGGGTCAATAATGGGATACAAATAGACCTTTAGGTTTTTAAAGAATAACTTTCCAAAGGCTTCGAGAATACCGCCACTCAAGTGACGATAGTATTTCTCATTAAATATTTCAATGAGGTTATTTACACCCATAACCAAGCGAATTTTTTTCTTGGTATATTCTGAAAAATATTCCGCTAGCCTATAATACTCTTTAAAGTTGGAAATCATTACAGTTTGTCCAAGCGAACACAGCAATCGAGCCCGATCCATAAAGTCTTGTTCGTCTATTTCCCCCGTTGTCATAAGGTTAGAAAGCGTAATTTCAAACAGCACAAGCGTATTGTCTGGATCCGAATCGGATTCACGTTCGTAAATATCTAAGGACTTTCGATACATATCCACATTTACTTTAGTGACCGGCCTAAAACTACCACGCAAGGCGATGATGTTCTTTTTGTATAATTCACGCGCAGGCAATAGATTGTTGCCGTCTGGGCCGAACATTACGGCATCAGTCATACCGAGACGAACCAGTTCTAAACTTAAAAGTCGGTTATCGACATTCGAAAATAATGGCCCCGAAAAATTGATGGTGTCGATTTCTATGGCATCACGGTCAATGTGGTCAAAAAGGTATTGTAGGAGTTTTTTTGGGCGGTCGTGCTGATAAAAGGCTCCATAAATTAAGTTGACACCCATAACGCCAAGTGACAACTGCTGAGACTTGGCATCGTTTTCACGAAAACGCACGTGTGTCGTAATCATCGAATAGGGGTCATTGGGATGCGTTTGAAACTTAATACCCATCCAACCATGGCCCTTAAAACGCTTGGCAAAGTCTATGGTAGTCACCGTATTGGCGTAGGTAAAAAACAGTCTTTCATTATTCTTTTTTCGATCAATCCGCTTCTCTAAAAGCCCCATTTCCCAATCCAACATTTTAAGCAATCTGGACTGTGAAACATAACGACTATCCGCTTCTTTGCCGTAAATGGCATCACTAAAGTCTTTGTCGTAGGCACTCATGGTTTTGGCAATCGTTCCTGATGCACCACCACAGCGAAAAAAATGCCTTGCTACTTCTTGACCAGCGCCAATTTCGGCAAAAGTCCCATAAATGTTTGTGTTTAGGTTAATTCGAAGTGCCTTCGCCTCAAGAGATGGCGTATTTTCGAAAGGTTGATCACCGGTAAGTTGAATGGGCATGACTGATTTTTTTTCAAAATTATAAAACTTATACACAATCAAGGATATGAATCCACTAATTTTGTCCTGTGGGCATTAAAATAAATTTTTTGGGAACAGGAACTTCACAGGGCATACCAATTATCGGGAGTCAACATCCTGTCTGCCTTAGCAAAGACCCTAAAGACAAGCGTCTTCGATCATCTGCATGGATTCAATGGGATGATGCCTCATTTGTAGTGGATTGTGGTCCCGACTTCCGTCAGCAGATGCTACGTAGTGGTTGCCCCAATATTGATGCATTGCTTTTTACACATGAGCACGCCGACCACACAGCTGGACTTGATGATATTCGACCCTATGTTTTTCGTCAAGGCGCATTACCTATTTATGGACTTGAACGTGTGATAGCTAATCTATCAAAACGCTTTGATTATATTTTTATTGATGAAAATAAATATCCTGGTGCTCCTTCAGTCATGCCGCAAAGCATCAACCCAAACAGCACTTTTCAAGTTGCAGGAAAAGAAATTATTCCCATTTGCGTACACCATTATGGTTTGGACGTATTGGGATATCGCTTTGGGAATCTAGCGTACATCACTGATATGTTTTCTATTGAAGAAACCGAAAAGAATAAATTGGCAGGTATCGATCTATTGGTCATCAACGCATTGCGCATAAAACCACATCCAGCACATTTACATTTGGATGCAGCTATTGATTTTGCCCAGCAAATTGGTGCAAAGCAAACATATTTTACCCATATAAGTCACAAGCTA
>JAURDG010000152.1 GCA_030828025.1 Flavobacteriaceae bacterium
TCACCGGTATATTCGCAAAAAAAAGTTAATTGACTAAGCAACCCAACATCACCGTCGTCATTCCTTATTTAAACGAAGCGGAATCCTTACCCGAGCTTTACAGATGGATTGTCAGCGTATTAGATACAGCTGCCCTAACCTTCGAGCTCATTTTTGTAGATGACGGAAGCACGGATAACTCTTGGGCATTTGTGTCTCAGACCGCAAAACAGGACCAACGGGTGTTGGGTATTCGTTTTATGCGAAACTTTGGAAAGTCTCAGGCGTTACATGCCGGGTTTTTGCAAGCCAAGGGCAAAGTGGTCTGTACCATGGACGCAGATTTGCAAGACTCACCCGACGAACTACCCGAATTGTACAAGCGCATTACAGAAGAGGGTTACGATATGGTTTCGGGTTGGAAAAAAAGAAGGTATGACTCTTATCTGTTTAAAAATTTACCTTCAAAAGTGTTTAATTGGGCGGCGAGAAAAGTTTCAGGAATTAAGCTCCATGACTTTAACTGTGGACTAAAAGCCTACCGCTACGATGTGATCAAAACCGTAGAGGTGTATGGAGAAATGCATCGCTACATACCCGTGTTGGCCAAACAAGCTGGCTTTAGCCGAATTGGCGAACAAGTCGTGCAGCATCAAGCACGCAAATACGGACAATCGAAATTTGGCCCTAATCGTTTTATTAAAGGGTTTTTGGATCTGATTTCACTTTGGTTTTTAGACCGTTTTGGCAGAAGACCCATGTATTTTTTTGGGTTGATGGGTAGCATCATGCTCTTGCTTGGCTTTATTTTTTCGCTTTATTTGGGTATTGATAAAGTAATCATCAATCCAGGTGGTAGGCTCATTGCGAGTCGTCCAGAATTTTATGTAGCCCTAACCACGATGATATTGGGAAGTCAGTTTTTTCTTGCCGGTTTTCTTGCTGAAATCATACTGCGCAATCGAAACCACAAACTGCGGTACAAAATTAAAGAGTTTATCCCGCAGAACTCAAAAGGGAATGCGTAAATTTGCCCTGAAATTAGTGTTACATGAGTACCTCCTTCCTCGACCAAGTTGCTGCATGGGAACAACCACCCTTTGACAAAGAAACTCAACAAGCACTTGCTGCTTTAAAAAAGAATCCCGAAATACTTGAAGACGCTTTTTATAAAGATTTAGAGTTTGGCACTGGAGGCATGCGCGGCATTATGGGTGTGGGCACCAACCGGGTGAACAAATATACCTTTGGCCGCACCACACAAGGACTAAGTCGCTACTTAAAAGATCAATTTACAAACGAAACCCCACGAGTAGTCATAGGCTACGATTGCAGACACAACAGCCAGAAATTAGCGCAAATTGTTGCCGATATTTTTTCGGCAAATGACATTGATGTGTTTCTGTTTTCTGATTTGAGGGCAACGCCAGAAGTATCCTTCGCTGTTCGGCATTTGGGCTGTCATTGTGGTGTGGTGCTGACCGCATCGCACAATCCGCCCGAATACAACGGCTATAAAGTATATTGGCAAGACGGCGGGCAAATTGTCCCTCCACAAGACACAGGCATCATTGCTGAGATTAACAACACAAAATATTCCGATATTCATTTTAAAGCCAACCCCAACCGAATCAAAAGTATTGACCTCGAAATTGATGCTGCTTTTCAAGAGGCATCGGTTCGTGTTGGTAAAATAGGTTCTGGAAATCGTTCGGATGTCAATATTGTTTTTACTTCACTGCACGGCACGTCCATAACTGCCATTCCACAAGTACTCAAGGCTGCTGGATACACGCAAGTGCACATCATCGAAGAACAGGCAACGCCTGATGGCAATTTTCCCACCGTAAAATCACCCAATCCCGAGGAGCCCGAAGCCCTTTCCATGGCCATAAAAAAAGCCAACGAGCTTGGAGCAGATATTGTCATTGGCACTGACCCTGATGCCGACCGATTGGGCATAGCTGTGCGCAACGAAAACAACGAATTAGAATTGCTCAACGGCAATCAAACCATGATTGCCATGACCGACTTTATTTTAAGCCATATTGGCTATACTACAGATGAGCAGCCTTTTGTAGGCTCCACGATAGTTTCTACACCCATGATGCTCGATTTAGCGAAGCACTACGGCGTGGAATGCAAGCTAGGGCTGACGGGCTTTAAGTGGATTGCCAAGATGATAAAAGATAACCCAAACCAGCGGTGTTTGGGCGGCGGTGAAGAGAGCTTTGGCTTTATGGTTGGCGATTTTGTTCGCGACAAAGACGCTGTTACTGCAGCCTTGTTGGCTTGTGAAGTTGTTGCCGAAGCAAAGACTAAAGGAACCTCATTTTTTGAGTTGTTGTTGTCCACCTATATGAAGGTTGGATTTTACCAAGAGCGCCTGGTATTCATGGTAAAAAAGGGAAAGTCTGGAGCAGCCGAAATAAACCAAATGCTAAAAAATTTTAGAACCGAGCCCCCACAACATCTTGATGGAAGCAAGGTCGTTGCTATAGAAGATTATACAACAGCCACACGGCTACTGGTCACATCACAAGAAAAAGAAAACATACCTTTGCCAAAAGCCAATGTATTGATTTTTATTGCTGAAGACGGAACTCGAGTGGCAGCACGACCTAGCGGAACGGAGCCTAAAATTAAATTCTATGTTAGTGTTAATACTGCGCTAGAGTCAAGCGACAAATACAGAAGTACCTAAAAAGTATTGGAGCAAAAAATAGATCGAATTTTGACTGAACTGGGGGTGTAAGATGAGTCCGATTCGTTACATATTGAGATACGCACTTCCTTACAAGGGATATGTCGCTTTAAATATAATATGCAACATACTTTATGCTGTTTTTAATGCGCTTTCCTTTATCGCCCTAATGCCCATGCTTGAGGTGCTTTTCGGCGAGCAGAAAATTCCTGACAGAAAGCCGCTGTGGAGCGATGAGATTTCGATGCAAGAGTACGCCTTTGATTCCTTTCGCTATTGGGTTGGGCAATATGCTCAAGGGGATGAATTAAAAGCATTAACACTCGTTATTGCGACTATCTTGGTTACTTTTTTTTTAAAAAATCTATTTAACTACGCAGCATTATTTTTCATTACCTATATGCGCAATGGGGTGGTTAAAGACCTGCAAAATGATATGTACAGCAAACTAATATCGTTTTCTTCTCGTTTTCATGCGGATAACAAAAAGGGCGATACACTGGCGCGAATAACTTCGGACGTGAAAGAGGTGCAAAACTCATTTTTGTCGGTACTCGAAATGCTCATTCGAGAGCCCATAACTATTATTTCTGCCTTGATTTTTATGTTTGCTATCAGTGCCAAGCTCACGTTATTTGTATTGATTTTTATTCCTATAGCAGGTTGGTTGATTTCGATTGTGGGCAAGTCGCTAAAATCGCGATCCGAGCGGGTACAGCGAGAATTGGGCGAAGTGCTGTCTTTTGTTGAAGAGTCTCTTTCTGGCATTCCAATTATCCAAATTTTTACCGCAGAAACCGCTTTTAAGGACAAGTTTTTACGCATTACAAAGCGCTTGTTTTCGTTTACCAACAAACTGGCGCATCGTCAAAACTTAGCTAGTCCTATGAGTGAGTTTTTAGGCATTGTTGTGATCGGAGTTATTTTATACATCGGGGGGAATTTAGTTTTGGTTGAAAAATCACTTACTGGAGCTGCGTTTATCGCCTATATGGGCTTGGCATACGGTGTGCTCACACCCGCCAAGGGCATGAGCAAGGCAATGTATAGCGTTCGAAAAGGAAATGCTGCAGCGCAGCGTATTATGGAATATCTTTTTCATAAGTCCGATATTCAATCGCCTAAAAAGCCGCAAAAACTTCCAGCATTTACCA
>JAURDG010000056.1 GCA_030828025.1 Flavobacteriaceae bacterium
AGCTGTTGATTATTTTGTTGAAAATTGCCACAACATATTTGGGAAATCATCTCTAGGTTAACTAAATTTAAAAATCAAACCCGTGTATGGATTTTTCATTTGATGATTTTTCAGACTTGCCATTATCTCGCTTCGAGTCCATGTTGAAAACAAATGAGATTCAGTTTTTTGACGCAACTGAGTTTGAAGAGATTGCGCAATACTACATCGAGATGGCCAATTTGAGTATGGCCAAAAAAGCCATCGAAGTAGGTCTAAGTCAACATCCAGAATCAACAGAGCTCAGCCTCTTACTTGTCGAATATTACATCATCAGCAACACATTTGACGAGGCAGTAGTCCTTTTAGAAAATATCCTTTCCGTAGAGCCCTTTAATGAGTATGCGCACCAACATATGGCGGTAATTTTATCCGAACGAAATCAGCATGAAGCGGCAATCGAATCCTTAAAAAAGGGCTTAAAATATGCTACAGACACCTACGAGTTCTATTCGCTACTTGCTATGGAATACCTCTATCTCGACCACTATTTTATGGCCAAAGAGTATTTCATCAAATGTCTCGAAGAAGACATACGCGACAATCACGCCTTGTACAATATTATCTATTGCTTTGAATCGTTAAAAGATAATGATGGTGCCATTGCCTATATGAATGAATTTTTAGATAAAGACCCATATAATGAGGTTGCTTGGCATCAGTTAGGCAGGCAATATGTTGCCAAAAATATGTACGAACAGGCGATAACGGCGTTTGATTTTGCTACCATTTGCGATGATACGTTTATTGGAGCTTATCTCGAGTTGGGCAAATCCCTAGAACAATTAGGTCGTTATAACGAAGCCATTAATCATTATGAAATCACCCTAAGCATCGACGATCCGACAGCTTTTGCATTGCTGCGCATCGGCGAATGTCATCTCAAACTGGGCAATGAACTATTGGGTCTAAAATTTCTAAAAAAAGCCATTCACGAAGACCCCTTATTGGACAAAGGCTGGATTGCACTGTGCACTTACTTCATGCAAAAAAAAGCCTATGCAAAGGTGTTGCACTATGTGCGTAAAGCTGTTAAAATAGATAACACCCATGTGCAGTATTGGCTTTTTTATGCACAAGCAAATAAAGCTCTTGGGTTTCTTGAGGAAGCAAATCACGGATACAAATCACTTGTAAATCTTGGCAATTACGAAGTGCAGACTTGGCTTGATTGGGCAAGATTGCTGTTGGACATGCAAGAATATGACAAGGGTATTCAAGCACTACTTCAAGGTTTAGAATTTCACCCAGACAACGGTCGCTTGCATTATATGTTGGCTGGTTTTTATATGATGCAAGCAAAAGGCAATGAGGCTTCTTTTTTCCTTAAAAATGCCTACGCCATCAATCCAAACGATATCGAGGTATTTTATGAGTCCTTCCCAACTTCGCGCACCTCATCGCTTGTGAAAAATACATTATCGCTTTCTTAGCGCATTAAGCTGTATATTGTAGCTTTACCAAAATGAATAACGTGCGCTTTAATTTATTGACCACCTATCTCAAGGGTATGACCATGGGTGCTGCTGACGTGATACCCGGCGTTTCTGGAGGTACTATTGCCCTGATTACGCATATTTACGAACGCCTTATTCGAGCCATTAATGGTATCTCGCTAAAACTAGTACTTCAGCTTTTGGGTACCAAAAGAAAAGAAGCATGGCGCGCTTTGGACGGCGCTTTTTTACTTTCACTCGCACTGGGTATTGGAACGAGTATTTTACTGTTTACCAGCCTTATTGAATGGCTGCTCGAAGCCTATCCAATTCCGCTTTGGGCATTCTTTTTTGGCTTAATCCTTGGAAGTGCAGTTGTCTTAAAAAACAAGGTAACCTCCTGGCGGTTTAGCGCATTTGTTGCGCTGCTAACAGGTGCGCTAGTCGCTTATGGAGTAGGTGTTATCAGCCCAAGTGCGGGTTCCGAAAATTTACTCTATCTCTTTTTTTGCGGTATGTTGGTGGTGATTGCCATGATACTTCCTGGCATTTCGGGAGCGTTCATTTTAATTCTTCTTGGTGCCTACCAGACCGCTTTGGAAACAGTTGCCAAACTTAAGAGCTTTGACCCTGAAGGGCTTATCGTTTTTGCTGTTATGGCAAGTGGTGGACTTATTGGGCTAAAGCTGTTCTCAAAAGGGCTAAACTGGATGTTTTTACATTACAAAAATACAGTATTGGCTGCCATGACTGGATTTTTAATCGGCTCATTATTTAAGGTTTGGCCGTGGAAAAAAACAATGACCTACCACACAAACAGCGAAGGTGTTCAAGAGCCGCTCACTACCATAGCTGTTTTTCCCGATTTGGGAGATGCATCGCAGCAACTTGGTAGCGCACTTCTAAGTTTTTTTGTTGCCTTGGTGCTGTTGTTTTTTTTGGAACGAATAAGTAAAAAGAATCCCGATGCATAAACGCTCCGTATCCGATTATTTTTTACTCGTGTTGAAAGGGGTTGCCATGGGCATTGCCAACAAAATTCCAGGTGTTTCGGGAGGAATTGTAGCCGTAGTAACGGGTTTTTATGGAGAACTTATTTTTTCGTTTCAACGCTTAAATCTTAAGGCCGTATTGCTGTTGTTTCGAGGGCGATTTGGCACCTTTTGGCAATACATTAACGGGCGTTTTTTGTTTACGCTGCTGTTGGGGGTCATTTTAAGTTATTTTACGCTATCCTTAATATTAGATGTAGCGCTATCTGCATATCCAAAATATGTTTGGGCGCTCTTTTTTGGATTGGTTTTGGCTTCTGCTCTATTGTTGTTTCGAGATTATAAAACATGGAACACCAAAACCATTATTTTCGCCATCATCGGGCTTGGGATTGGTATTGGTTTAAGTATTTTATCCCCGTCTAACCAAAACACCCAATTCGGATATGTTTTTTTGTGCGGCGTTATCAGCATTGTCGGCATGACCTTGCCAGGGCTTTCAGGTTCCTTTTTGCTGATCCTTATGGGTAATTACACCTTGTTGCTGGTAGATGCCGTAAATGCTTTCGGTCGTGTCTTGATAAGCCCTTTTCATGAGGCAACGCTAAGCGCAGACGATCGCCATTACGCCCTTTTATTTGGCGTTTTTCTTCTTGGCTCATTAGTAGGAATAAGTGGCTTATCAGCTATAATTCATCGAATCCAACAAAAAGCAAACGATATTCTTCAAGCCACATTAATTGGGTTTGTTTTTGGGTCGTTATTTATTCTTTGGCCTACAAACAAAAAAGCAGCTATAGCTGTAGCACAGACGCAGGAGTATAGTGGTTGGATGCTATTTTGGGGCATCATCGGATTTATTATTGTATTATTTTTAGATTATTATGAGCGAAAAAAATAAGCAGCTATTTGGGCTTTTGGGCCAAAACATTGAGTACTCCTTTTCTCGAACTTATTTCAGCGAAAAATTTAAACGAGAGCAACTGAATCATTGCGCTTACGTAAATTTTGATATACCCAACATTCAGGAATTCAAAAAACTAACGAAAGAACCTCACCTAAAAGGGATGAACGTAACCATTCCCTACAAGCAAGAAGTCATGCCGTTTTTGGATCAAATAGACACGGTAGCAAAAGAAATTGGAGCCGTTAATACGATTGTTTTTCACGCAGATGGGACGACAAAAGGCTACAATACCGACTATATTGGGTTTGAACAAAGCATCAAGCCCTTGTGTGCTGAAGGCATTAAAAAAGCGCTTGTTCTCGGTACTGGTGGTGCTTCTAAGGCTGTTGTTTACTGCCTTGAAAAAATGGGCATCCAAACCCAATATGTCTCACGAAAAGCATCTGCAAAAGCCATTACCTACCAAATGCTAACACCAGAAATTTTGAACGACCATAAGCTCATTGTTAACTGCTCACCTGTGGGCACCTTCCCAAATGTGCACAAAAAACCCAATATTGACTACAGCGTACTGGGAAAAAACCACGTCCTATTTGACCTGATTTACAACCCCGAAATGACCGCATTTATGGAGGCTGGTATGCAACAAGGTGCTACTGTCAAAAATGGGCATTATATGCTTATTGGACAAGCAGAAGCTGCTTGGAAGTTATGGAATAGCTAGTTTTTTTTGAACCCAACTCTATAAATTGTATATTCGACCTTGATATTAAATTCATGTACTATGTTGGAAATAACCGACAACGATTTGCCACAAGCAAACGAAGAAAACGTAAGCGAACAAGCTTCTGACCTGAGCCCTAAGCCTGATAGCAATCAATACACTAGTGAAGATGCTAGCCCTACTGCGGTAGAAGAAAAAACTTCAACAACCAATCCTAAGGAAGAAAAGGAAGAGGTTGACGAAGCACAACCAGTTGCCAAAAAAACCGCAAAAAAAGATAAGTCGAGTCAAAATACCAACAAAGATGAGGCTAGCGACAATCTTTCTAGTAAGGAACCTGAACAAGCAACTCAAGAAAGTGACGAAAAGGAGGCTAAGCCTGAAGTAACAGAAATAAAACTTCAAGGCGAAAAAAGCGAAACCATGGACTTGACGAAGCTCAAAGACATGGAGCCCGAAGCACTTGTAGAGTTGCTAAGCTCTACCCTAAAAAAAGAATCCATTCAAAGCGCAAAGCCAATCGTTGATTCGATAATAAAGGTGTTTGACAAAAAAATGAAAGTCCTTACGGATGAGAAAAAAGAAGCGTTTATTGCCAGCGGTGAAAATCCAGATGCTTTTTATTTTAATCCACCCATAAAAAAGACCTACAACGAATTGGTTCGCCGCTATAAATCGGATCGTAGCACCTATTATAAAAGTAAAGAAGAACAACAGAAAAAAAATCTAGCGCAACGCCTTGCCCTTATCGAAGAGTTAAAAGGGCTCATCAATGTAGAGCAAGACATTAACGCAACCTATCAACAATTTAAGGACTTGCAAAAAAGGTGGAAAGAAACAGGACAAGTGCCACGAATGGAAGCCAATAATATTTGGAAAACATATCACCACCATGTGGGCATATTTTATGATTTTCTGCACCTCAACAGAGACCTTCGCGAGCTAGATTTTAAATTTAATCTTGAGCAAAAACTAAAGATATGCGAGCAAGCCGAAGCCTTGGCAAGCATGGAGGATATTGCGAAGGCATTTCGTCATTTGCAAACCTTGCACAAACAGTGGAAAGATGAGTTGGGACCTGTGGACAAAGAACGCAGCGAGGAAGTCTGGGAACGATTCAGCGATGCAACCAAAATCATCCATGACAAAAGACGTTTTTTCCTAAATAATCAGGATGAAATTTTTGAAGCTAATCTGCTAAAAAAACAAGCGATAATTGCTCAAATAAAAGAACTACTTTCCGAAGAGTTTAGCGATAAAACAAACATCCATACCTATAGCAATACCTTTGACGGATTGCGGGAATCTTTTTTTGAAATTGGAAAAGTTCCTACTAAAAAAAGAGATGATTTGTGGGCAGAATTCAAAAAATGTTTGCGCGCTTACAACCGCAAACGCTCGCAATATTACAAAACACTAAAAAAAGGTTTTACAGAAAATCTAGACAAAAAAAGAGCCTTAATCGAAGAAGCTGAACAGCTTAAAGACAATAAAAACTTTAAAGAAACCACCCCTAAAATCATTGCGTTACAAAAACAATGGAAAGAAATAGGACCAACGCACAGAAAAGATTCCAATAAGTTGTGGTTAGCGTTTAGAGGAGCTTGTGATGCATACTTTGCTTCCATGCACAATCAAAAAAACCAAAGCATTGAAGAAGAAAAAGAAAACCTAACGCAAAAAAAATCTTTACTGGTAACATTTAAGAAAAGTATTGAAGAAGCCGAAACCGCCGACAAAATAATTGATATCGATGGGTTTATCGGTCGATGGAGCAGTATTGGTTCAGTACCAAGAAAAGAAACTAAAATTGAGCATGAATACACTCGTGTTTTAGAGAAAGCATACAAGGCTTCTGGGCTATCCAAAACAGAAATTGTGCAAAAAAGCTACCAAAATAAGCTGGACAGCATACGTGATGATGCGGAAAGCATCAATAAAGAAGTTTGGTCAATCAATCGCCAAATCGATGAGCACAAACAAGAAATCATACAGCTAGAAACCAACCTTCAATTCTTTGGCAGCAATCAAGACAAAAACCCCATTGTGATTAAAGTACACGAGGATATTGCACAGGTTAAAGACCGATTGGAAAAACTAAAAGAAAAAAAGCGATTGGTGAAAAAAATTAAAGAGAACTAACCTGTTCTTTTTTTGGCTGCTTGCCAAAGTACTTCCCAAGCATCTTGTGTAAGATCGCTCAACTGTATTTTTTGCTCTTTGGCTATTACTTCCATTTCCTCAAAGCGCTTTCGGAAGCGCATATTTGTAGAAGACAGAGCATCATCTGGGTTAATACCCAAAAAGCGTGCATAATTGACCAACGAAAAAAACACATCACCCAATTCATCGGATATTCTTTTCTTATTACCCGTTGCTATTTCTTGATCTAACTCTTGAAGCTCCTCATTAATTTTGGCACGAACGCCGTCAATAGAATCCCAATCAAAGCCAATGCCTGCCGCTTTATCTTGCATTCTAGTGGCCATCACCATACTTGGAAGTCCTTTAGGCACACCAGCAAGAACACCTTTTGTACCAGACTTTAGCTTTAGCTGCTCCCAATTTTTTTTGACATCCTCCTCATTATTAACGACTACATCTCCATAAATATGCGGGTGGCGCTGAATAAGTTTCTCTGCAATGGCTGTTGCTACATCGCCAATATCGAACGCTTCTTGTTCACTGCCAATCTTGGCGTAGAAAAAAATATGCAGCAAAATATCGCCCAATTCATTTTTTATTTCCTCGGTATCTTCATCCAACAGTGCCTCGCTAAGCTCATAGGTTTCTTCGATTGTCAAATGGCGAAGTGACTGGAACGTTTGCTTTTTATCCCAGGGACATCCTGCACGCAAGTCGTCCATAATGGTCAACAGACTGTCGATCGCCTTGAGTTGTTTGATGCGTTTATGTTCCATTAGCGAATCGTGGCTTTTTCTGGAAAGCGCATGAGGTAGTCGCATTCAATATTGCCTCTAGAAATCTGGGCAAGTCTTGTTTTGAGTAGTTTTTTCTTGAGCGGACCCAATTTATCGATAAATAAAATTCCCTCAATGTGGTCGTATTCATGCTGCACGATTCGTGCCGCTAAGCCACTAATTTCTTCTTCTACAAACTGAAATTTCTCATTGTAATATGAAATTTCAATCGTTGATAAACGGGTTACATCTTCACGAATATCGGGAATACTCAAACAGCCCTCATTAAAAGATTCGTTGACACCATAATAGGAGTGAATTTCTGGATTAATAAACACTTTTTTAAACGTTTTTAACTCTCTTCTTTCGGCATGGTCTAAATTAGTTTCGTTGGCGAAAGGACTGCCGTCAACAATAAAAAGTCGAATGGATTCGCCAATTTGTGGGGCTGCCAATCCAACGCCATGTGCTGCGTACATGGTTTCCCACATGTTTTTTATCAGTTGGTCTAGATTTGTATATGTCCTATTTATTGGAGTTGCTTTCTGTTTTAAAACGGGATCTCCGTAAGCAACTATTGGCAGAATCATAAGCTTTTATGTTGTTCTAAATATCCTTGCAAGATAAGCGTTGCGCTTATTTTGTCCATAACTTCTTTTTTTTGGCGTATTTTTTTTGGTGCTCCTGCTTGAATTAGTGTTTGTTGCGCCAACTTGGAGGTAAAGCGTTCGTCTTGACGTTCAATAGGCAACGTCGGAAACTGTTGCTTTAGCTTATTTATAAATTCAATAATCGCTACTTCGACAGAAGATGCCGTGTTATCACGTTGTTTTGGCTCGCCGACAACAAGTTTTTCTACCTTCTCTTTTGCCATATAATCCTGGATAAAATC
>JAURDG010000043.1 GCA_030828025.1 Flavobacteriaceae bacterium
CACTATGGTTGGGACACCAACAAAGGCTATCCCACCACCAAGCACCGTGAAGCCATCCTAAAAAACGGCCCTGTTAACATACACCGCAAAACTTTTGCACTTTATCCAAAACAACTGTCTCTAGATTTATAAATTTGCATCATGAATCGACTGTTGCTACTCACTTTGGGCTTCCTTTTCGTTGCTTGTCAACAAAACCAAACCGCGCACACATCCATGCTTCAACTATTGCCCAGCAATGCTCGGGTGGTTATAAAAAGTGATGGCTTTCAGTCTTTGGCAGCCTACAAAAATGCACATGAAGCGAGTTCTGCCGTGGCCAATCTGTTTCCTGAATTTATTGACCTAATAGAAGCGCAACCACAAAAAATAAGTAGTCAATTGAGCTTTCATTTGGAGGGAAAAGACAAATTGAGTCATTTGTTAATCAGTCCACAAAAACCACATGATGTTGATTCTTTAGCTACCGATACGCTTTATTATGATAAGGTAGCCATGGTACGCCTTTCAACCAATCCACCCAGATATTACGCTTCTTGGGATAGTTTACACTTTAGTGCATCCAGTAAGTTGCTCCTTGAAAACAGCATTAGACTTCGCCGAACGCCCAGTTCGGTTGACCCGACATTAGAGCAATTGTACAACAACACCAAAGAGCCACATACGATTTTTGTCAACCGAGAAATTGCGCCTTTTTTTAATGTGCTGATGATTCTTGATACTCCTTTTCCATGGAATGAATGGAGCAACTGGACGGCCGTAGTGCCAACAGTTAATGACAATGGCATTTTTGCACGTGCCTACGGGGTGCTAACTTCCGATGAAGGCATGCGCATTTCGCCTTTAGCCGATCAAGTTGCATCACTTCAAGAGTTGGCAGCATATATGCCCAGTAGCGTACAGCAAATAACGGCTTTCGCCTTCGACTATGCCAAATTCAAACAAGCAGCTGATCGCTATAGAATCGTGCACAACAAAGCTGAAGTTATCTTAGATTCCCTACTTATGGACGCTACCCACATGGCGCAAGCACGTGTAGGCAATGAACACTTGGGCATCATTAGTACTGGCTTAGACAACGAAGAAAGCAAAGCCATACTTGCCCGTCAATCAAAGGCACAATACAATGAAAATAACCACATAATCTACGAACTAAGTGATCCGAAAACAACACTTTTCTCTCCTATTCTTAATGACATTGCATACACTTATGCAGGTGTTATCAACAAGCATATCGTTTTGGGAACTTCCAAAACAGCACTTAGCTTGGCGTTTACTGCGCACAATAAAGAAGACGTTTTGACCAACACAACAGCATTTCAAGACTACGTGAATACCTTGCCTCGAAAAAGCAGCTTTTGGAGTTGGGTGGCGCCAAACTACTTTGATACAAAATTTAAAGAAGTTGTTCCTGTACTAAAAAATCAAGCGTTTTCTGTCTATCGGCAAGCCGATGCCGTTGGTGTTATCGAAGGGGATGTGTTTTATTTTACTTTAAGCCTTCAAAATCCAAGTAAAGGCAGCACCAAATCGCAAGGCGTAGAGTTGTCTGCCGTAGTAAGTTTTGAACATGAGCTGATTTGGGGTCCTTATGCGGTGCAAAACCACATTACAAAGGCTTTAGAGTGGGTAGTCCAAGATGAGGAATTTCAGCTTTATCTACTCAACAATGGCGGAGAAATTTTGTGGAAAAAACAAGTAGATGGAACCATTATAAGTGCCGTGCAGCAGGTGGATTTATATCGAAACAATAGGCTGCAACTCGCCTTTATTACGGACAAAAGTTTTCAGGTCTTGGACCGTAACGGCAATGAGGTTTCGGGCTTTAGCCGAAAAGATATAAGCACTTCAAGTACTTTTTCGCTGTTTGATTATGATAATCAACGTGACTACCGTATAGTGCTTTCGACTGGAAATACGTTACGCATGTACGATCGCCGCATGCGAAAAGTAAGCGGTTGGCAGAAAACGAAATTATCCGATGCGTTAGCCTTTCCCGCAAAACACATACGTATTGGTAGCAGAGACTACATCGCACTAGTACATAAATCCGGTGAAGCCGCCTTACTACACCGCTCTGGAAAAACACGCATCAAACTGCCTGCTGACCTTCAATTAAAGCAAGATATCTATGCCTATCAAAATGGTTTTGTCAGTATAGACAACAAAAATCGATTAGTTGAAATTAGCACGGCAGGGAAAATTACCAAAACAGCACTACCCTTCGAGACTCGCTATGCGCTGGCCGCAAACAAGAACACCTTGGTTACCTTGACCGAAAATAAAGTAACGATCAATAACCAACTGGTCGAGCTGGATTATGGCGTCTATGCCCCGCCAAAAATTCAGGTGGTCAACAACCGAACATACATCCTTGTTTGGGACAATCAATCAGGGAAAACTTATATTTTTAATCGTGAAGCGGAGCTTTTGGACAGCTTTCCTGTAGTTGGCGAAGGTTGGGCTATGCTTGGTCAAGGCAAAGCGGGGACAGAAATATATCTAGCTGCTCAAAACAATCGTAAAGAACTACGAATTTACCGCATGCCTTAGGTCAAGTTGACGTCAAAAACTTTTGAGAAGTGATGGGCAAAGCGTGCGCGCACCTGTTCCATATCTATCGGTTTACCCAATTCTTTTTGCATTGACGTAACGGCCTTCCCTTGAATACCACAAGGGATGATGTAATCAAAAAAAGACAAATCGGTATTTACATTCAACGCAAAACCGTGCATGGTAACCCATCTGCTGGTGCGAATACCCATGGCGCAAATTTTACGTGGATTTTTTCCTTCAACATCCAACCAAACACCTGTTTCACCCGTACTTCGTGAAGCCTTAATGTCGTAGTCTCTGAGGGTTTGTATGACGCATTCTTCGAGGAAGCGCAAGTATTTATGAATATCTGTAAAAAAACAGTCTAAATCCAATATTGGATAACCAACAAGTTGTCCTGGACCGTGATAGGTAATGTCGCCGCCTCGATTGGTTTGGAAAAAAACCACTCCTTTTTCGGCAAGGGTCTTTTCATTGATGAGTAAGTTTTTTTCGTCACCGCTTTTGCCCAACGTATAAACGTGTGGATGCTCGACAAACAGCAAATGGTGTTCGGTTGGTTGCTGCGCTTCTGGATGGCGCCGATTGTAAATTTTTTGGTCTATGGTTTGTTGAAACAGTTGCTGTTGCAAAGAAGTTGTTGCATCATATGCCGCAAGACCCAAATTCCGTACGTGGACGGTGGGCTTAGTGTCCATACCAACTTGGGCGATTGAGGATGATTAATGCGCCTATTACGCCTGGAACCCAAGCACATAAAGTCAACAATAAAACAATAAGAATGGAGCCACATCCTCGGTCGAAAACGGCTAATGGTGGAAAGATAATGGCCAATATGACACGAAATAAACTCATGGTAAAGACAAATATACAAATTCGTTGGTTCTTGAGAACTCATGCGCATTGGTTATCTTTGCAACACAAATATTGATGATGTACGAATTATCAGAGCAAGAACTTGTTCGTAGAGAAAAGCTAGCAAAGCTCAAAAGTTTGGGGATAGATCCTTATCCAGCAAACGCATTTCCAACAACGCACTACAGTAATGAAATTGCCACCAACTACAAAGATGGTTTAGACGTTTGTTTGGCAGGGCGATTAATGTCTCGCAGGGTTCAAGGCAAAGCGAGCTTTGCCGAACTTCAAGATGCACAAGGACGTGTGCAACTGTACTTTAACAGAGATGTTTTATGTCCCGAAGAGGACAAAACCATGTACAACGAGGTGTATAAAAAACTGTTGGACATTGGCGATATCATTGGTATTGAAGGTAAGTTATTCACCACTCAAGTGGGTGAAAAGACCGTTGAGGTACACAAACTTTTTGTGTTGAGTAAGTCCTTGCGACCACTACCCTTACCCAAAGTAGATGCCGAAGGAAATACGTATGATGCCTTTACAGATCCAGAGCTTCGGTATCGCCAACGATATGTTGACCTCATCGTTAATCCACATGTGAAAGAAGCTTTTGTGAAACGCACCAAAATCACGAATACCATGCGTTCATTTTTTAATGAGCGTGGTTATTTGGAAGTCGAAACGCCAATACTTCAACCCATTCCTGGAGGAGCCGCAGCCCGACCATTTGTAACGCATCACAACGCATTAAATATCCCCTTATATCTGCGTATTGCAAACGAATTATACCTCAAAAGACTTATTGTAGGAGGCTTTGATGGTGTTTACGAGTTTGCCAAAGACTTTAGAAATGAAGGGATGGACAAAACCCACAATCCCGAATTTACTGTTCTGGAATTGTACGTGGCGTATAAAGACTACCATTGGATGATGGAAACCACAGAAGCCTTGCTCGAGAAAGTTGCCATCGCTGCCAATGGAAGTGCTGCCGTGCAGGTCGGCGAACAAACCATCGATTTTAAAGCACCCTATCCTCGAGTGCCCATTTTGGATGCCATTAAAGAACATACTGGAATTGACGTTTCGGCAATGGATGAAACCGAACTGCGCAGCACAGCAAAAAAATTGGGCTTAGAGGTAGATGACACCATGGGCAAAGGAAAACTGATAGACGAGTTGTTTGGCGAGCTTTGCGAGCACCACTACATACAACCAACCTTTATTACAGACTATCCCAAAGAAATGAGCCCGTTGACAAAAGCGCACCGCAGCAAACCAGGGCTTACAGAGCGTTTTGAGCTTATGGTCAATGGAAAGGAATTGGCAAACGCTTATTCGGAACTAAACGATCCCATTGACCAGCGCGAGCGCTTTGAAGACCAAATGGCACTCTCGGAAAAAGGCGATGACGAAGCGATGTTTATCGACCAAGATTTCTTGCGTGCATTAGAGTACGGCATGCCGCCAACTTCGGGCATAGGTATCGGCATTGACCGCCTAACCATGCTGCTGACCAACAACAGCTCTATCCAAGAAGTGTTGTTTTTCCCACAGATGCGCCCCGAGAAAAAAGGACCATCCCTTACTGAAGATGAGCAAGTTGTTTTTGAAATTTTAAAAAACAATAGCCCCATTGAATTGGCTACACTAAAAGAACAAACGGGCTTAAGCAATAAAAAATGGGACAAGGCCATCAAAGGGCTTACTAGCAAGTCTGTTGCTCAAGTATCCAAAAATGATGAAAAGCTAACAGTAAGTCTGCGTTAGTTTGGGGTTGCGTGCCACGCCTTTGACGCATACTAAGTTGTTTATCTAAAGTTAATTTTACATATTCGCCTAACTAAATTTATTTTATGAAAAAGGCTAAATATATATTAACGCTCCTACTTATCGTTTTTTCAATTCCAGCTCAAGGACAATTTGGCAAACTCTTTAAAAAGAAACCAGCTCCTGTAGTAGAAAAACCAAAACCTGAAGAAGAGGATAAAAACGCCATAAAACCATATGACAAGGTCATTACTGCCAAGGCAATTTCTGATCATGGCTTGTTTGATGTACACCTTGTTGGCGAAGATTATTTTTATGAAATCCCTGACTCACTCTTTGGAAAAGAGATGCTTATGGTAACCCGCATCGCCAAAACAGCCACAGGCATTGGATTTGGTGGCGGAAAACAAAACACACAAGTGCTCCGCTGGGAAAAAGACAAGAAAAGCGTTTTATTGCGCGTAGTGTCGCACGAGATTTTTGCGGCAGACTCATTGCCTATTCACGAAGCGGTGGTCAATTCGAACTTTGAACCCGTACTTTATCGTTTTGACATCAAAACCATTGGTAAAGACTCGATGAGTACCGTTATTCAAGTAAATAGCCTTTTTGAAACAGACGTAAAGGCTTTGGGCTTCCCACAGTCTAGCCGCAAAACCTATAAAATTACGAGTTTAGACAAATCCAGGTCCTATATCAATAGTCTTAAAAGTTATCCGTTAAATATCGAGGCACGGCACGTAAAAACCTATAGTTCTAGTGAGCCGCCATCAAACTCTAGTATTGGTTCGATTAGTTTGGAGATAAATAACTCCATGATATTATTGCCCAAAGAACCTATGAAACGACGCTATTTTGACGAGCGCGTGGGATGGTTCTCTAGAGGTCAAACAGACTACGGACTTGATGTGCAAAAAAGCAAAACAGTCCGCTATCTTGATCGTTGGCGCTTAGAAATAAAGGATGAAGACCTCGAAAAATTTAATCGGGGCGAATTGGTAGAACCCAAAAAACCAATTGTCTATTATATTGATCGAGCCACGCCCAAAAAATGGATTCCCTACCTAAAGCAAGGTATTGAAGACTGGCAAGTAGCCTTTGAAGCAGCAGGGTTTAAAAATGCCATAATTGCCAAAGACCCACCTACACCTGAAGAAGATCCAGAGTGGAGTCCTGAAGACGTGCGCTATTCGGTAGTGCGCTATTTGGCGTCGCCTATTCCTAATGCCAACGGACCGCACGTAAGTGACCCGCGTTCTGGCGAAATATTGGAGTCCGATATCAATTGGTATCACAATGTTATGACCCTGTTACGCAACTGGTTTTTTGTGCAAACAGCAGCCATAAATCCGGAGGCTCGTGGAGTGGAATTTAAAGATGAAATCATGGGGCGTCTTATTCGTTTTGTGTCTGCTCACGAAGTAGGACACACCATTGGACTGCCGCACAACATGGGCAGTAGTGTGGCCTATCCCGTTGACTCATTGCGCTCGCCTTCGTTTACCAAAAAATACGGCACGGCACCTTCCATTATGGATTATGCACGCTTTAATTATGTAGCGCAACCCGGTGATGGTGATGTGTCGCTGATGCCCGATATTGGGGTTTATGACAAGCATGCCGTTCGCTGGGGATACCGCCCTATTCCAACGGCTGCAACAGCAGAAGATGAAAAGGAAACACTTGACCAATGGATTTTGGCGCATCAAGACGACCCGATGTATCGATTTGGTAGTCAGCAATTTGGCAGCCCAATTGACCCTAGTTCTCAAACAGAAGACTTGGGTGATGATGCCATAAAAGCAAGTGCTTACGGCATTGCTAATCTAAAACGCATTGTACCTAATCTTATTGAGTGGACAGCAGAAGACGGTAAAGATTATCAAGATTTGCAGGATTTATACAATCAGGTGCTTAGTCAATACAACCGCTACATGGGGCACGTAACAGCAAACGTAGGTGGTGTTTATGAATACTACAAAACCTATGACCAAAAGGGTGCTGTTTATACGCATGTAGATAAGGCACACCAACGCGCATGCATGCAGTTTTTACAAGATGAATTATTTACTACTCCAGAATGGTTATTGAAAAATGAAATCTTTAACAAAATTGAATTTGCAGGCGTATTAGACCGCATGCGCCGAACACAAACCGGCACACTCGATCGTCTATTGTCGTTTGATCGTTTGGCACGTATTTCTGAAAACGAAGCACTTAACGGGAAAAAGGCATATTCGATGATACAGATGATGGCAGATTTACGCAAGGGTATATGGCGTGAGTTATACACGAATGAAGCGATTGGCATTTATCGAAGAAATCTCCAGCGTGCTTATATTGATCGAATGGAATATCTCCTTACAGAAAGCCAAGAGCCACTATCAGGTGCTGCCCGACGATATAGCAATCAAACCCGTGTTTTGGTTAGCCAATCGGATATAAGGGCGGTAAGCAGGGCGCAACTGGTTAACCTAAAAGCAGCAATTGGTAAGCGATTAGCCGCTTCAACTGATCAAAGCACACGTTATCACTTGCAAGAATCACTTACGCGAATCGATATGATTTTAGACCCAAGCTAATTAAAGCGTTTTTAAGGTTTTCGAAAAGGCCTCGAGTGTATGCTCGAGGTCTTTTTTGTGCGTTTTCACGCAATATTATGGGCGGCTTTTGCCTTTAATTTTTTCTCCCACTTTTGCTTAATCTTATCTAGGGTTTTGGAATCAAAGTCTTTTTTTGTGTGCTTTAAGTAATATGCGTCTCTAATTTCTCTAACCATTTGAACCGCATCAAATGTTTTTCTTGGTTTAGTGCTCATGTGTCAAATCTCTAGGGTTTCTTATCTCTAACATTTTGTGTCCGTTTTTTAAATTAACAGCACTATACAACCTTATTTTGTCGTAGTTCACGATATGTTTAAAGTTCCAACTTACCAACACATCTACCTTTTCAACTGTTGCTATTGCAATGTGTTCTGTATCTGCCAAAGACTTAGGTCCAACGATTTTTTCTTTTAAATAAAGTCTTGATAGCTTTTTTGCAGCTGCTGTCAATTTTACCATTTCCAAGTTTTGTTGTGGTATTTTATCCAAAATATCCTGAACAAATTTGGGGGCATATTCCAATTCAAACAACTATACTTCGGATATAACGGCAATGTACCTGCTTTGACTTATTTCATCAATCAATTTATTTGACCAAATCTCGAATTCTTCGTCAAAACAGCCTCCAATAATTGAAGTATCAATGTAAATCCTTGGCTTCATACTGTAAAAGTACAAATTTCACAGACTAGATATTTCTAGCAGATATATTACAACCTCCTAGTTTCTTTTTTGCTTAAAGATGCTTTAAGGTCTCTGAAAAAACATCAAGGGTAGTATCAAGGTCGCTTTGGCTAATCGCATCATTCAAAAAATAACTCTCAAAAGCACTTGGCGGTAAATATACGCCTCGCTCTAACATGCCATGAAAGTATTTTTTAAAGGTATCATTATTGCCTTTGGCTGCAGAAGTAAAATCCACCACAGGACTAGCTGTAAAATGTAGCGAGATCATAGAACCCAAACGGTTGATTTGATACGGTATTCCTTTTTGTTCCAATAACGGTGCCATTTCGTGATGCAGATACGCTGTTTTCTCATCAAGACTGGTATAGGTTTCCGAATTGTTTGCCAGTAGTTCCAACATGGTTAATCCTGCCGTCATCGCTAGGGGATTTCCACTCAGCGTTCCCGCTTGATAGACAGGTCCCAGCGGTGCCAAAAACGCCATGATTTCCTTACGAGCAGCAAATGCCCCAACAGGCAATCCACCGCCAATCACTTTCCCATAAGTAACCATATCGGCACGTACGC
>JAURDG010000057.1 GCA_030828025.1 Flavobacteriaceae bacterium
CATTTTTTTGGTCAAATCATTCCACACATCTGTGTAACGCATGACCGCCTCACGACAGGCGTTGTTGTATTCTGTAACACTAATGGTCTTGCCAATATCTTCTTTGGTAATGCCCAATTCTTTTTCTACACCAAGCTCAACGGGTAAACCATGAGTGTCCCATCCTGCTTTTCGTTTTACTTGATATCCTTGCTGGGTTTTGTAGCGACAAAAAATGTCCTTTAGCGTTCTTGCCAAAACATGATGAATTCCCGGAAGTCCATTTGCAGATGGCGGTCCTTCAAAAAACACAAACGGAGGCCTGCCTTCTCGGGTTTCAACACTAGCTTCAAAAACAAGGTGTTCTTCCCAAAAAGAAGCTATTTCTTTTGCGGTCTTGGACAAGTCAAGATGTTTGTATGTAGGAAACAAAATGGCTTTCTAAAATTATGCTTGCGAAAGTAATTAATTTAGGGCAAAGTACCTTGCTCCTAACGAGGGTAATCATTACGGACTATAGCGTAGTGCTACCCTGACACTACGTCCTGGCGCTGAAATTCCTGAGGCAAATTCTCTATAATGATCATCCAATATGTTGAAGACACCTCCTGAAAAGTGAACTGATGAGCTAATCGGTACATCCATTTTAATATCTAAGCGATGCCACGATGGGGTTCCCGCATAAAGTGGTTGCTCCGCATCATTAGAAAGCAAAGGCGTTTCTTCTAAACCGTCTTCACCCCATGGGCTGTAGTCGTTTGCAGCCTTCGCTTGTGCGTGATTCAAATGAAGCGAAATAGCACCTTTTGGCAACGTGTACTGAATTTGTTGCGAAAGAAATAAGGGGCTTATGGAGGGTAAATTACCGCTGATCGAATTGCCTTCCCCTTTGGTGATGGTGATGGTGCCATTATACCTTATTTTGGAAGTAATATTCCAAGCTACTTGTCCGCTCATGCCGTACATGCGAACACCGCCCACGTTGATGTTCGCAATGGTTTGTACCACATCGCCCGAATACAAAATCATTTCCATAGCTACGGTCGATGTGTCTTGAGCTAAATAATAATCGCCACGAGCAATATAATCTTGAACATAGGCGTAATAGCCGTTCAACTCGACAAATGAGCGGTTGCCCCACTGACGGCGCACGCCGATATCTGTGCTGTAAATATATTCTGGCTTTAGGAGTACGTTGGGCACGGTCAGTCGTCCGTTATTTTCGCGCGTTTTTCCCAAATCGTCAATGTTTGGTGCGCGGAACCCAGAGGATAACAACCCTTTGAATTGCCACTTCTGGTTGGGTATGTGGCTATACCCCAAAGTAGCTGTAGAAGACTGATGGCTTTGGCGTGCCTCATCGAGGCTTGCGTCAATTAGTGCTTGCTCATTCCACAAAGCCCTTAATTTGGTCATGGTGTGCCGTGCGCCAAAAGTCAATGTGCTTCGAGGGCTTAAATCGTGGCGGTAATCTGTATAAACCGCAAAGGTTGAATAGCTGCTTCCGCCACTAGGGTAGCGGGTCGGGATGAGCACTTTGGGCATCAAGCCTTTAATGGAATTTCCGTCAACAATTAGTTCTTGTGCAAATGCCTGAGAGTGTACGTCGTTGTGGGTAAGTTCTACGCCATAAGACCAATCTTTTCCTTTGGCTGTTTTGGCTTTAAAGTCAGCATTGAGGCTATAAACAGCTAGTCGTTCCCGCTGTGTCTCTCGAATAAGACTGCTAAATTTTCTTTTAATTCTTGACTCTTCTAAAAGTTGTACTGCTGCGGTAATCTTTCCAGATTGTAGCCAACGTTTGTTTCCAACAAAACTAAGTTGCGTCGAGATGAGCAGGCGTTTTTGCGGGCCATAGTCCCAACGGGCAAAGCGCAAAACACCATGGTCGTATTCGGATAGTTTGTCATAGCGGGAAATTTCTCCTGATTGAGAGCCTTGAATGTTGAGCGTAATTTTTGCGCCGTTTCTGGCGTGATAAATCCATTTTTGTAGTAGGTCAAGCTGCGCATAACCCGTATTAAACTGCTTATTGGTGTTTTTGGTTTCTGTTGGCGAGGCAGTATAATAGCTGGCGGTATTTTGTGAATAGTGGGATGTTTTTCCCCAATCTAAATAGCCGTGTGGCCGGTGCTTTCCCATTATGATATCGCCAAAATTGGCGTACGAAATTTGTTGTAACATTGCCCATTTGTTGCTGCTATATTCAAAGAGCAAGGACTGTTTGGTGGTATTTTGACCAAAGGTATAGGAGGATGACCCCGAAAGTTGACTCTTTTTTTCTTGATTTATCAATGGTGTTTTGGTGTAAAAGTGAATTACACCACCCAAGGCGTCCGAACCATAGCCAACAGAAGACGGGCCAAAAATAACTTCCATTCTACTTAAACTAAGCGGATCAACGCTTAACACATTATGAAGGTGTCCCGATCTAAAAATGGCGTTATTAAGCCGAACACCATCCACAACCAGAAGAACTCTGTTCGCCTCAAAGCCGCGCAGGACAGGGCTGCCGCCGCCGCCTTGTGATTGTTGTACGCGAATGCCAGGCATTTGCCGCAACAAAACAGCTGTGTTCTCTGGATTTTGTTGTGCTATCGCTTGTTCCGTCATCACCGAAACTTGCTGCGCAAGGCGTTTTTTTCTGTCTGTAGATCTAGAAACGGAAAGTATAATTTCACTCAGTCGCTCGGAGTCGGGGTTTAGCCATACGATGCCTGATTTTAATAAATCTGCTTTTTTTCGACTTATTTCTTCATAGCCAACATGTGTGAAAGAAAGTGTCGCTTGTGCTGAAAACAAGGTCAGGTCTGCTGCTCCGTTGTCGTTGGTCGTCACAAACTGACCGCTTTTTAAATCTACAATAGCAACTTGTCCCAACACTTCTTGGGTAATGGCGTCCTGAACAACCACCTTTTGCGCAAAGACAGAAGTAATCGCAAGCAACAGTAGGCTACTGATTAAATATTTCATATAAAACCGCTAAGGATTTAGGCGTTTTGAACCCTTGAACGTGAGTTTGATAATAGCGAATTAATACATTTATTAATGCTCTACGTTGTTGGGCGGTTGCCAAAATCTGTACACCCTCATCAAAATTCATACCTAAATACCTTTTTAGCAAAGAAGTTTCGACTTCGCTAATGCAGTCTATGTGCTGTGCGCTCGTGCAAAACTGTCCGTTTTGCAGATCAAAATAAATGCCGTCTTGGTTGGTGGTGTCTGGATAAAACCCCAAATATTTCGTGAGACGAATCAGCAGAATCAGGTGAAAGTTTGCCGTTTGCTGGTGCGCGTCTAGCCATAAAAGTGCGTGGGATAAAAACGTATAAAGAACTTGGTTTTCTTCTTCTTCCTGAAGCACAGCACGTAGCGTTTCAGCCAAAAACATACACAAACTAGACTTGGTCATGCTGGTGGGAATCGTCGTGTACGGATAAATAATTTTCGCCGATTTTAACAGGGCAAGACCTCCTCGCTTTGTGGTTGTCATGACTATCTCCAGTTGGGTTAGCGGCTGAAACATGCCCATTGTAAAGCTTTTGTTTCTTTTAGAAGATCGAACACCTTTCACCATAAGCCCACGAAGTCCGTAATCTTGGGTATAAATGTGTACAATGGTGCTTGTCTCACCGTATTTAATGGCATGAAGTACGATGCCTTTTGTGCTTTGCTCCATTAGTTGATAATCATCACTTTTTTTACCGTGCTGTCCATGCCGTCTTTGGTGCTAATAAAAAGCAGGTAAACTCCAGAGCGAACACGAGCTCCTGAAAAAGAGCGTAAGTCCCAACTAACACTGCCGCCCTCGCTGGTCATGTCATAAACCAAATTTCCAGCAATATCTGTAATCTTGATTCGCGTGTCTTTTTGTAACCCACGAACAATTAAGTCCCCTGTAAATTCAGGACGTACAGGGTTAGGAAACAAAGAAACCGTTGACAAGTTTTGCGTTGGTAGATAGGCATTTCCTTGAAAAGAAACCATGCCAGACAAGGTGCCGAAATAAACCTTTCCCGTTGTGTTGTCAACGCCTATGGTTTTTACAGATGATGTGGGCAGCGGGCTGTTTTCCTTAGTAAAATGCTGTAGGATTTCTTTCCCGTCTGGACTGACCAAAAAAACGCCTGAGCTTACCGTACTGATCCATTTTTGATTGTTTCCATCCACTTCAATGTCTGTAATGAATTGACCACTCAATAGTTCTCTAAGGTTTCCATCGTCTTCAACAACAATCGAGCTTAATTTAGTGTCTTCCTCAAAAATTCTATTTGGTGCATAAAGCACAGCTACGCCGTCTCTGGTCCCAACCCAAAGGCGGTTGTCATTGTCCAAGCGTATTGCACGAATGTCGTCAGAGGGCAATCCAAAATCCTGACCCGTCAGTCGTTTCATGTCGCCCGAAGTTTGTGAAATATCCACCGCAAGAAGTCCGCTATTAAGGCTACCAAAAAACATGATTTTATTGTTGTATAATTCCATGTTTGAGTAACCTGCTTCCTGAGTATAATCCAATACGATCTCTGACAAGTCAATGGACGACCATTGCCTCGAAGGACTTACTTTTTTGAGACCGCGTTCAACAAATGTTGTCAGCGACCATAAGTTACCCTGATCATCAACAAGGGCATCTCGTACACGAATGCTTACGTAATTAGGGTCATCGTATTTTAAACGCTCTAAGCCACTATTAGACATATTCCACAATTCTACTGGTAGGTTGTCTTTTAGTTGCACGATTCCGCCGTGAAAAGAACACGCATATAGAGTCCCTATTTCGGTAGGATGCGCCACAACACGCACAACACTATCAACATTAAAAAGGGCTTCGTTATCAATATTATCCCATTGGTGTTCCACATAATGGCTGATGCCATACTTTTCCAATGGATGTGGGTTATAAAATGTGGAATAATCGCCATGGGCGACCCAAAGCTCTTCAGCAAGCATTTCAATGTCAAAAATACTGTTGCGCAAAGGCCCTTGAGGGCTTAGAAAACGTACGGCTTGAGTGTCATCATACTGAACAAGTCCGCTACTTGACGATCCAATCCAAAACGTCCCGTTAAGGTTGTGAGCAAATCTAAATGTATTTGGCTTAACCCCATCAATGCTGGAAATTTGATCGATAATTACAAGCGATTTATCAAGGGCATAAACTTGGTTGTAAAGGGTGAGCATGAGTCCCTGTTCGTGTTGGGAAATGGTGCTGAATTTCCCTGAAAACCGAGCTTGTTGCTGAACTGTTTCGCCGATAAGGTGTAAGCTTGTTGCTGCCCCTTCATCATGGGCTCCGTAGAAATCTCCGTCTTGTTCCCATAAAGCAACCCATGTTCCATTTGCTCTTTTGGTCCATGAAGAAAAGTCCACCAGCTGTGGGTTGTTGGCTTGTGCACTGTACAACCCCTGAGCTGTGGCCGCATATATCGTTTCTCCAACAATAACAACCTGTAAAACCTCGATACGTGCGCTCATTGGGCCAAAATAATAGGTGTCCGCAAACTCAAAGCTCCCCAAATTAAGCGCAACAACACCAAATCCTGTTGCCAAAAAAGCTGTGTTTTGGGCTACATAAATGTGGTTGATTTGCTTTTGATTTGCAAGTATATTGGCGTTTCGCTCAATCGCGTTGTCATAGATAATTTTTTTTGTGGTGGTATCAATCTGCCCAAGTAAGCCATTTTCGTGTCCAACAATAATGTAATTATCATAAATAGCCAAGGAAGAAATATTGTCCCCAGAAAGTCCTTCCAAAGTAGTAATGGTTTCTGAAGTGTCTAAGTTGGTGTCGTACAAAAAGAGCGCGTTCTCTGCAGCAACCACAATCTTATCTCCAGAAACTACCGCCGAAGAGGTATTATAAAACGAGTAAAACGCTTCCCATTGGTTGGTTTGGGCAACCGCAAACTGTTGACCCAGCAACATAAGATATACCAACAAGTGACAAAACAATTGCCGCATCAAGTTAAAAACGGAGAACTCTACCATTCTGGTATATTAAACTACTCCTTGTGCAAGCATGGCATCTGCCACTTTAACAAATCCAGCAATGTTTGCGCCTTTTTCGTAGTTAATTTTTCCTTTTTCTGAGCCAAAAGTCACACAAGACTGGTGAATATCCTGCATGATCTGCTGTAGCCGTTGATCTACCTCATCGCGTGTCCAATTATAACGCAGCGAGTTTTGTGCCATTTCAAGCCCTGAAACGGCAACACCACCAGCATTTGACGCCTTGCCCGGAGCATACAAAATGTCATGCGCATGAAACTGCAAAATGGCTTTTGGGGTTGCGGGCATATTCGCCCCCTCACTTACACAAAAACACCCATTGGCAACCAAGGTTTTTGCATCTGCTTCGTCTAACTCATTTTGCGTAGCACATGGCATGGCAATATCGCAAGCTACGCTCCAAGGTTTTTGGTCTTTATGAAACGTTGCGTTAGGATTTTTGTCCAAATAATCGTGAATCCGTTTGCGAGCAACATTTTTGAGGTGCATCACAAATGCCAGTTTTTCTTCATTAATACCATCGGGGTCATAAATAAATCCTGATGAGTCTGAGAGGGTAAGTACCTTAGCGCCCAATTGAATTGCTTTTTCGGCGGCATACTGGGCAACATTTCCTGAACCCGAAATGACCACCTTTTTGCCTTCGAAACTTTCGCCTCTATTTTTGAGCATATTTTGGGCAAAATACACTGCGCCATATCCTGTTGCTTCTGGGCGAATTAGCGAGCCTCCCCAAGAAATTCCTTTCCCTGTTAATACGCCAGTAAATTCGTTTTTTAACCGTTTGTATTGTCCAAACATGTAGCCTATTTCTCTACCGCCTACACCGATATCGCCCGCAGGAATGTCGCGGTTGGGGCCAATGTGTCGGAACAACTCCGTCATAAAGCTTTGGCAAAAGCGCATGACCTCACCGTCTGATTTGCCTTTTGGGTTAAAATCTGCTCCCCCTTTTCCACCGCCCATGGGCAAGGTGGTGAGCGCATTTTTAAACACCTGCTCAAAGGCCAAAAATTTCAAAATACTCAGGTTAACTGACTCGTGAAAGCGAAGTCCTCCTTTGTACGGGCCAATAGCAGAGTTCATCTCAATCCGATATCCTCGATTGACTTGTATTTCTCCTTGGTCATCTATCCAAGGAACCCGAAACATGACAACACGCTCAGGCTCAACCATCCGCATAAGTATGTTTTTTCCGTGATAGATATCCTGTGAAACAATATAGGGTATAACCGTTTGGGCTACCTCCGTTACGGCCTGCATAAACTCAGGCTCATGGGCGTTTCGTTTGCTTACTTCTTGCAAAAAGTCTTTAATGATTTGGTTCATAACTTGATGTTTGTATGTTGAATGTACGTTTTTATTTATAAAATCTAGCCTAAAGCTTGCTTCAAATCTGCGATTAAGTCTTCGCTGTCTTCAATGCCTACGCTAAGGCGAATAAGCCCATCCGTAACGCCTGTTTTTTCACGTTCCTCTTTTGGAATAGATGCATGGGTCATACTTGCAGGATGTCCTGCTAAACTCTCCACGCCACCTAACGATTCGGCTAGTGTAAAAACCTGTAGCGCAGAAACAATGGCAACCGCTTTCTCAAGACTATTGTCTTTGTGCACAAAAGAGATCATACCGCCAAAATCGTCCATTTGTGCTTTGGCAACATCATGGTTGGGATGGGTTTCAAATCCTGGCCAATACACTTTCTCTACATCCGGGTGTTTTGCTAAAAACAGGGCTATAGCCCGTCCATTTTCACAATGGCGTTGCATGCGCACATGCAGGGTTTTGATTCCTCGAAGGACCAAAAAAGCATCCATCGGGCCAGGGACAGCACCGCTTGCGTTTTGAATAAAGGCAAGGCGG